>JBLFXU010000039.1:0-14546 GCA_047609575.1 Bacteroidia bacterium
ATCTCGTAGGCGCGCTTGTAACTCTTGCGCGGCATGTGATCGACTTCGATGATAATGCCTCTTTTCATCATTTCCAGCATCAGAAATTCACCGAGATCCGTCAGCCCGTGCTTCTGGCAGAATTCGCCTGCCTGAGACCCTCCCGCAAGTAAGTTGACGTAAGGTAGGAGTGAGCCTAGTACATTCCCGGGGAGCCCGCTAAAGTCTACAGGCGGTGGTGAGTCGTACTCTTCCCTGGGCTGATTGAGCGCAGCAAATGCCAAGCCCCCTCGATCAAAACCGCCGGGGAAAGTGAGCAACTCCTCGGGGCATTCTATGTAGTTGTTGAAGTGCCCGGTATGGCCAAAGTTGCCGATATCGATAATACCCCGATGGCCATCTCCGGCAGAAAACCCGTTGTCATACTTATGCACGGGGAAAAGTACGCGTACCCCTTTGTCGTGGTATTCGTCCAGCTTGGCGACTACATCTGCTTCCGTACACTGGGTGAAGTCACCATAGGGCACAAGAAAGCAGTCAAACAACACCGATGTCTCAATACCCAGCACAACGGCGAGATTGCCTGCCTTGATCTCTTCACGTGCCTCTTCCGGGCTATAAACAATCCGGAACCAGCCCTCTCCAGGACCGCCTGATTGCGCATCGATATACCGTTCGAGCGCATGCGTGGCTTCGAGAATAACGTCTACATTAACCATATCATTACAGCTATGGCGTTCCGGCTGGGCACCCACCCCGACCACAAGCTCGCACAAAAACTGGTTGGTAGTGGCGTGCTGAACCAATAGTCGCAAGCCGGATAGATAGGCACGCTCTATCCACTTGTAATACTGCATCTGGTGTGTAGAGCTCGAGGGCGCATTGGGCCATCCCGTAAAAACAGGATACCCCTGGGTATCATGATTTTTCTCTGCCAGCTCACCCGTAATAAGCGCCGGTAATAGTGCGGCGATGTCGCCGCCAGCGAAACCGGCGCCCATCAAATCTTTGCGCCCGTCTACACCATGAACCAAATCGCAATCGGGGAGCGCATGCTCTACGCCCAGCGGGTGAAACGGTGCGCCATGAAAAGTGCCGCCACCGCCAAAGGCAAAATTGGTAAAGAGGTGCGAGTGGGTCTCAACAAAACCGAACACCGAGCCATCTTCAAATTCTGTCACGGCGACTTCACCCGAAGCGTCCAGTGACAGCTCAGGAAATGTTGCGCAACCTTCCTGTTCAACAAAATCCAGATCGGCCGCAGCGCTCAGTTCGCCCAGGCCGCCATCCTGCGCAATATACTTGCCTGACAGTAAGTGCAGTAACTTATAGCGGCCATTCTCGGCGGCTATTAACTGCCACTCGCCCTCCGACTGCTTCTCAGGTTCGATAACCACGTCACCGTCAACAACATTGGTGTCGGAGGCGAGTGACGCCTGCCGTAAAATACGCTCACCATTCGACGTTGCAAAGTACGCATCCTCATCATAGAGAAGATATTGTCCAAGATCAGAAGGGCGCAGAAGAAAGCGACTGGCTTCAGCTGCCGATTGGGCTACGGGGAGGAACAAGCCGCCATCGGATAGCTCATTGGAGCCCGCATCTTGTGCGTCACCCTCGGGAAGTTCGTAAACATCAACGAAGAAACTCTGACCACTATCTGGCGAAATAGCGACACAAGTATTCGCCACCTCGAAGATTGAGGCGGCTAACGAACACTGGGCTTGATCACATCGGGCCACACACTGACGCGCATCCAACACCGTAATAACGCCATCGCCGTCAAGGTCGCGAATATCTCCAAGACCCGTAGATGGCGAACCATGCGCAAGACCGATAGCCGCGATGTCGTCTGAATCAACGTCTAGATCACCATCAACATCACAGAGCAAAGGGACCACTGCAGCACACTGGGAATACGAAAAACTGCTCACAGTAAGCAGTATCAGCGGCATCAGGATGTGGGAAAGATAACGCATTGGCGCTCTCCGATTGGTACTTTTAGGTTAGTGGGTGGCAGTTATTCTGTTTTGCGTTGTTAGACCCCGGGGCCAATACCCATGCTATCCAGCAGCCTCTTTGCTGTCGGTTAAAGGCAGACTACGAATGAAACGCACAGCAACAGCGTTGGAGCATTCATAATTGGACCCGGGAGCAATTTTAGGTGAAGCCTGCAGTGTTGGCTGTATATTTTGCTGCAATTTTGATGCCATAATTGTTTATTCCTTATTTTCAATAACTTACATGCATACCCACATCCCAGTGAACCGGTAGATGTAAAGAATAGTGACGTTTTCTCGAGCGTGTGGAGATCATTTCACCCCGGCAACTCGACCTACCGGTAACCCCAATCGAGCGACAAACCCAAAGGGAATGCATCTGTATCCCCAGCTGTCTCGACCTTTTCATGCACCGACACACCCTTGAGGGCACCGAAGCCAAGGGCAGTTCATATTGCTATTCACAGCGTTCCTTCCCTTCCCTATACGCCCTGGCCTCGCCAGGATCTGCCAGCACCTACAAATAGCCAACTATTGCCTGATCAATCTGGAGTCAAAGGCGTTATGGTGGTTGCAGACACTTTATACAAGGGCGGCACACCGCCATCAACGCCCAGCTTGGCTTGCAAGCCCCACTACGATTTCGCTACCAGACCCTGGTATTCGGCGATCGCGATATACACCTACGCACCCTGAAAGATACGCAGCAGTTTCTGGATCCCCAGGGGGAAGCCGATGCCCTGGGAATATCCTCAGCGAACTGGGCACTATTTGGCGTCGTCTGGGACTCCAGCCAGGTACTGGCCAATTTCATAGCCGACTTCGACATTGCCGGCAAACGGATATTGGAAGTTGGCTGTGGCATGGCACTCTCAAGCCATCTTCTCAATCAACGCAATGCCGACATATCCGCTACCGATTATCACCCGGAGACCGAGGGCTTCCTGCGCCGCAACACTACACTCAACGACGGCAGAGCCATCCCCTATACACGCACAAACTGGGCTGACCATGACAGCGGACTGGGACGTTTTGACCTGATTATTGGCAGTGACATCCTCTACGAAGCAGATCACAGCGCCCTGCTGGCTGATTTCATTGACCGCCATGCAAACGCGACCTCAGAAGTTTTGATTGTCGATCCCGGACGCAAGCAGCACGCTAGATTTAGCAAGCGCATGGTGAAGTGCGGGTATACACACCAGCAGAATACCCCCGAGACTAGCGACTATCTGAAAAAGACTTTCACTGGTGTAATACTCAGATACAACCGATAGGCACACAGCAAGGCCCAAGCCAACCCGCGCACAGATCACCTGACCCAAGTTCTATCGCAGCACTGCGTGTACTAACCTAGAAAGCGCCCAGCGCGTTGAGTGCTTCAACCGTGGATAGCGTGTCGCCAATGTCCACAAAATCAACCGTGACGAAATTCGCCGGAGTGGCGTACACCGCTTCACACTCGTTGATCCGGTCAACCAACAGTGGATTGTGATTCACCTGCGCTGCCAATGCCGGAGAGCCAAAGACATTGGTCAAGAAGTGATTGAAAATGAACAGGTCACTGGAGGGCGATCCTCGATTGTCTGCACAAGAAAAGTCGCCAGGTACTGCGGCAGAAAAATGTGTCTCAAAGGCCTGTTGCCAAACATTCATTAACCAGGGGTAGGACGGGTTAACGGCAACATCCTGCAACACAACAAGCCGCGTGCCCGCATCGATCATTTGACCCAGTGTCGGCCAGTCAACTGCTGTGTGTTGATAGGCGTACGGCGTTAGATTTGCGGCGCCAAATGCAGCGGCCGTCAATTCATGATTGAGGTAGGACTCTATAATTAACGTCACTACCGCTCCCGGATTTCCGTCGAGAAACTCGCGTATCTCAATAAGACCCTCCGCGAGATCCTGTTTTCCGAGGGAGCACACTGAGTGACACAAAAAGGCCGCATCGGGGTCTGCTTCGGGCACCTGAATCTGACCGAACTGGTTGATATAACCGGCGCTGTAAGTATCCAGCATCAAGCCACGCACGCCGGCCGCCAGTTGCGCCGGTACATCCAGATCCTGGTTGGGACCTAGCCAACCATTGGCGGCATTCGACATGGCATTGTGCGTGGTGGCGTAGCGCACCTGATCGAAGCGGCGAGCGCATAAATCGTGGTCGCCGTTACAGCCACTGACTGTAATCACCTCAGTTTCACTCAGGTAAATGGCACCATCATCCGCGGTGACCAACATATCGTGATCGCCCGGTTCGAATGCTGTGGCGTCGATAGAAAACGAAAACGGCGGCGCGGTATCTAACTCCACCCAGCCGCCATCCAGCCCCTGCGGATAGAGCCGCACTGCAGTGGGCGTTATAGTGGAAAAAGTGACGTCAATCGTTAGCGTTTCAGCAACCGCTGACCAACTGGTCGCTGTTTGAATAGCTGGGAAGCTTGGGTCTTGTGTGAACAGCGCTCTCAACGGGGGACCCACTTGCCCCCAGTATTCATTGACGGTTGTGCCAGGCACGCTGAAAGAACATTGTGGAAATTGCGCACCGCAGTTTTCCCATCCCGAGAAAACCCATCCTGCTCTCGGGACCGGTGTGTAAATAACGTTGTAGTCGCCTGCAACGTAGTTAGCGCAAGGCTGCTCTTCCAGTGCGCAATTATTGGCTCCAGTAGATGAGCTGATATCGCCCTGGCCAACAATCTCCAACGGATGGGAGCACGCGGTAATGCAAGCAAGGAGTAAGAAGGTGTATACGATTTTCATAATAATGCAATGTCCCGGTAGACCAGAGTCGCGCCTTGATGACCCACAGAGGGTCCAAGCCATCGTGCTGCTGGTACAGCTCTATTGTTCCTGGATTTCAGTATAGTCTACCGGCAGTATAGTCAACCAACAGTATAACCGACTGGAAAAAGCCGAAGACTCAATACGCGTCCGCCGGGTTCGGCTCAATGGGTTCGGCTCAATGGGTTCGGCTCAATGAGTTCGGCTCAATGAGTTCGGCTCAATGAGTTCGGCTCAATGGGTTCGCCTCACTTCCGTCAAGCGCAATGGCGACACACTCATTGGCACACGGCTTTTCTCGCCGTACCCCATCGACAGCTCAGTCCCACCTAGCCCCAGGCCGTCAGTTTGCTACTGAAAAACCTTCTACAGATCGCGAATACTAACGCCGGGAATCTCCAGTGCCAATTCGGGGCCATACATCTTCGCCGGGGTTTGAAAACCCGGCTTCCACTGGCCATCCATAATGCGTTTAGCAATGATCAAGGAACTGTGGAAAGTCAGTAGGTAGGCCTCCGGAGTAATCATTTCAGCGCTGGCGCTTTCTCCACGGGCATTGGTTGCAGTTGCCACAAGCTGGGTCTGACGTGTTGCCTGCGCCTCATCAGTCGGCCCCTCAGGAAAGAATTCGTCAATCACCCAGATAAGCAGGCTTTTACCCCAGGCGCGGCTTGCCAACCAGGGAACCCAGCCAGGTATTTCACCCGTCTGCACCTGATATACCTCAATTGTGGGGATCCCGGTGCTCACCCAGGAAGTAATCATGTCAGCCCAGGGGATCTGCACCATAGTGCGCTCCTCGCCATTGAATTCGCGAACCATCACCTTGGGTTGGTCCACTTCAATCATCTGGCCATCCTGGCGCATCAGTAACGGCAGGGAGAGCATTTCCAGCGCCGATTTAATGGTGCCTCGACTGGCGGGCGTGCCTTCTGCGCTGCGGTATTCTCCGTTCATTATCACAATAAGCTCGGTCGGGTTATCAACCCTGCGCGCAACATGCATGTTAAGACAGTCGGTGGGCACTACATCGTAGCCCACCGCTGGCATGACCATGATCCCCGCATCAATAAACTCCTGGTCTCGATCAAGCTCGGCCTGGATCACATGGTTCTCGCCGGTAAGATCGACATAGTGCGTGCCCGCCTCTACCGCCGCATCAATCATCGGCTTACCCGTGTAGGTGTATGGGCCCGCGATGTGCATTACCAGCTCGAAGCCCTGCAACACCTCCACCAATTTCGCGTGATTATCATCCAGGCTCAAAGTGATGTAGTCGTAACCGAGTTCGTCGGCTATCGCTTTCAATTTCTCGCCGTTGCGCCCAGACAATATTGGCGTGATGCCGTATTCGGCCGCTGTGCGAGCGATACCCTTGCCGGAATAGCCATAGGCACCATAGATCAGCACGCCACCCTGCCTGTCCTTGGGGAGAGTTTGCAGCTCAGCCGCTGTCAATGCCTGCGGGAAGATAAAGGCCAATGTGGCGAGTAAAGACAATGTCTGGCAAAACAGTGATTTCATTGTTATTCGACAACCTCTTTTTGTGCGAATGCCAATACGGCAGTTCGGGATGGTGATCCGGTCGAGTAGTTGATCGACCGGGGAAAACTACAACAGGCATTATTGCGGGGTTCGTAGCGCAATGCCAGCACGCGATAGATCGGGTGTAACGAAAGACACGCATACACAGGAACTAATGTTCGACTAAGCAGTGACGCCTTCATTGATTCACCTTTTCGTAGATTTCCTCGGCCAGCTGCTGCGCCGGGAGCGATTGAGTAACAAGGGTGATATCGGCATAGCGTTGGTAAAGTGGCGTGCGCTCGGCAAATATCTCGCCCAGTGATTGGCCCAACGGGCTGGCAATACCGCGCAACGGCTGGGACCTTACACGCGCTTCGAGAGTGGCTAGATCGGCCTGTAGGTAGACAATGGGGCCAGCAGCAGCCAGTCGCTCCATCGAAGCAGGACTATAAACGGCGCTACCTCCCGTCGCCACGACCAGCCCGGCCAGGGGAATCTGTGCCAGTGTCGCTGCCTCAATATCCCGCAGGCGTTGATAGCCCTGCACTGCCAATATCTGCTGCAGGCTGGCCTGCTCCCGATATTGAATCTCCAGATCTGTATCGACAAAACCCAACCCAGCCAGCTTTGCCAGCAGCACGCCCACGGTGCTCTTGCCCGCGCCCGGCATGCCAATAAGGTTGATGGCTCTGGGCTCACCGCTCACTATAGAGTCTGGAGTCATCTGCGCCCTGCCCTCACACTTCCCTGCAACGACAGCCTTTGGCGAACGAGACGATCAACCAATACTCCGCGACCCACCATCCCAATAAGGCTCGCGCAGAATTTTCTTCAGAATCTTGCCCGAGGGGTTGCGCGGTAACTCATCGATCAATTCCATTTGCCGCGGGATTTTATAACCTGCGATCTTGTCACGGCAAAATTCCACCAACTCCTGGGCAGAAATACTGCCGTCGGGGGTCGTTACAATAAAGGCCAACAGTGCTTCGCCGTATTTATCGTCGGGGACACCGATTACCGCCACGTCAGCTACTGCGTCGTGCTTGGCAATCGCGTTCTCCACTTCAACTGGATAGATATTCTCGCCGCCGCTAACGACCATGTCCTTAATACGATCTTTAAGGTAGAGGTAGCCTTCCTCATCTACGTATCCAGCATCACCGGTGTGAACCCACCCATCCGTCAGGTTTTCGGCCGTCGCCTCAGGAAGATTGTGGTAGCCCAGCATATTGGTGTCGGACTTCAGCCAAATCTCGCCGACCTCACCCGCCTCAAGTTCAATGCCATCCCCACCGACAACCTTGGCCGCACCACCCACAGAGGGTCTGCCGCAGGAACGCAACAGTTCAGGCCGGCCCGCTAGCGCCTTGCGGTGATCTTCCGGAGACAAATTGACCACCGTACCGGTGGTTTCGGTCATGCCGTACATCTGGATAAAGTCGCACTTGAACACTTCAAGCGCTTGCCGCAGCACTGTCTCAGAAATTGGCGAGGCGCCGTAGTAAATTTGTTCGAGCTGGCTAAAGTCGCGCTGTTCAATGCCCGGGATCTGCAGCACAAACATAATCATGGCTGGCACCATAAACACGCCCGTTACCGGATAGCGTTCTATGTCGTCTAACAATTGATTAGGCTCAAAAGCTTTGTGCAATATTGTGTGCTGGCCTGAATACAGGCCCATAATGACTGAGCCGGCGCCACCAATATGGAACAGCGGCGCACAAATAATGCCGGCTGTTCCGGGACTGGGACGCAGCGGCATGGCCAGGGAATTCATGATCTGCAATGTAATGAGGTTATCGTGGGAACTCACAACACCTTTGGGGTTGCCCGTTGTGCCGCTGGTGTACAGCTGAATGACTGGGTCGTGCCGACCCAAATCCAGCTCAGGCAGGTCCGCCGACCCAGTGCCAAGGTAATCCTGCAGGTGTAGGGTATCGGGCAGGCTCTGGGTAACCAATGCGATGTCATCGGGAATCTGCTCGCGCAACGCAGCAAGCGTATCGGCCAGGTCATCCAGTATCAGCAATACCCGCACGCCGGCATCCGTGATAATAAAGGCCAGCTCGGCCGGAGCCAGGCGGTAATTCAAGGGCACTGACACCGCGCCTATCCTGCTTGCGGCGATCATAACCAGCATGTGCTCAACGCTGTTTTCACCCAGAATGGCAACACGCTCTCCTTTCTGTACGCCACTGTGCAGCATGGCCGCTGCCAGGCGAATAGAACGCTCGTTAACGTCACCGTAGGTGTGGGTGACATCCTCCTGGGTGACGCAAGGCGCATCAGGGGTGTTACGCGCGTAGTACTCCAGGAAATGGTGGACCAGCATAAGGTTCTCCTTTGGGTGCCATTGGCTAATTATTAGTGTAGGCATAATAGGGAGAATTGGCGCCGGGAGCCAGAAAAGTGACTATATCCGACTAATAGACCCACACAAGAAACACCGGAGCTGGCAGGCAATAGTCACCCCGTTATGCTTAAATGCGCCCCCCGGCAGGCAGCCCGATACTCGCGGAGGTTTTCCCCGTGGCTACAACCCGCAAAAACAAGGCCCAGACCACAGCGCCAGAGATACTCCAGGAAATCATCGAACAGAGCCTGGCTATCGATGAACAGAAGCAAATGGCGTTCATTGAGCGCATGCAGCGGCTGGTAAAGGTATTCGCCAATCCCACGGTAGTCGGTGCTGAAAATATACCCAGCCGTGGCCCCGTACTGTTCATCGGTAATCATTCCACTATGGCGCTCGATGTCACGGTGGCGATTCCTGCCTTGCAGAAGGCTACCGGGCGTTTTATCCGCGGCATGTCGGACGAAATCATGTACCGGCATGCTCCAGTAAGGCAATTTGTACTCTCTAACGGCGCCGTATTGGGGCATGCTGAGGTTGGCGATGCGCTATTCAAAGCGGGCAAAGACATACTGCTTTTCCCCGGCGGGGCTTATGAGGCCAACAAAAATCTGGAAAAACGTTATACCATCCAGTGGAAACAGCGCACCGGATTCGTACGCATGGCGGCCAAGCACGGGGTACCTATTGTTCCTGTGGGCATTGTAGGACCCGATGAATGGTTCGGTCGCTACATGGATCGCGACGAGGTGGCAGACTCCTGGATTGCGAGCCTACTAAAAATGGGCGGAGCATCCGACGAATTTCTGGCCTCCGACCAGGTTCCACCTATTCCACGAGGCCTTTTCGGCACGCTACTTCCCCGGCCACAGCGCGCCTACGTGTCGATTGGCGAGCCTATCAATACCAAGGCACTCAAAGGCAAGCCGGTACCGAAAAAGAAGCAGGAAGAACTGCGCGATATTACCCGGGACAGGCTGGAGCAGTGCATTGCTGACATGTTGCTGCTGCAGGCGCAGGACCGGGACACTGTGAGCGTCTTCCGGCGCTTTTTGTCGTTTTACTGAGACAGTAACGCGCGGATAGGTGGCCCGCTACACAACGCGCCATAATCCGCTACCCACCAAACCCCGTCCGTATTCAGCAAGGAGAACAACATGAGCGGCAAGATTCCACGCAGCAATGACAACGACTATAGCGAAGATATCATCGCCCAGCGGCAACAGTTTCTGGAAGAGAAAAGTGGTGCCACTCTCAACCACACCAAGCAGTTCTCCTTTGATCCGGAGTCTATGGACGGCAACTGCGAGCATGTATTTGGCGTTGCGCAGATACCCATAGGCGTGGCCGGCCCGTTACTGGTGAATGGAGAGTACGCACAGGGTGAATTTTACGTGCCGATGGCGACCATCGAGGGCACACTCATCGCGAGCTATAACCGGGGCATGCGTGTTATTCGTGAAAGCGGCGGTGTTATGACCACGGTCATGGGAGAGGCTATGCAACGTGCACCTGCCTTCCTGTTTCGCAATGCCAGAGAGGCGCGCGATTTCAGTCACTGGCTTACTGACAACTTTGAGGCAGTAAAGGCGCAAGCCGAATCTACAACCTCCGTGGGAAAACTGCTGGAGATAGAGCAGTATGCCGTGCACAGTATCGTGTATACCCGCTTCGACTACAGCACCGGCGACGCCGCTGGCCAGAATATGACCGGGCGCGCTACCTATACCGCCTGTGAGTGGATCAAGGAGAATTACGCGCCCGGCATGCGCGCCTACATGTTGTCAGGCGGCATGGATACCGAAAAGCGCACCTCCTACGTCAATGCCTTGAAAGGTCGCGGCCGCAAAGTCACCGCCGAGATCGTGATACCACGCAAAGTACTCATGGATATTTTGCGCATCACGCCGGAACAAATGCACCATGGCCAACAGATCAGCAACCTCAGCGCCTTTATGGTGGGCTCGTCCAACAACGCCGCCCACCCCGCCAATGGCCTGGCTGCACTGTTCATGGCGACTGGCCAGGATGTGGCTAACATCGGTGAAGCAAACCAATGTACGGTTTACAGCTACGTCACTCGTGAAGGAGACCTGCACTACTCCATCACGCTGCCCGCGCTGATCATGGCAACCTATGGCGGCGGCACCAGCCTGGCGACACAACGCGAGTGCCTGGAACTGATGGGTTGCTACGGTAAGGACAAAGCCTACAAGCTGGTAGAAATTGCCGCGGGCATGGTGGTTGCCGGTGAATTGTCACTGGCAGCGGCTACCAAGCGCGACAAGGCCACGGGCAAAAACGAATGGGTGGACGCCCACGAAAATCTCGGGCGCAACCGCTGAGGCGATAGCGGCAGCGAAACCTACAAGCGATTCAGGGCGCGTTCGGCAAACGCCAACGAGCCCTCTACGCTCTTAAGAAGCGCATCCAGGTCAGTACCTGACGCACTTTTATTGCCCTGCCGATAGCGCGCATACACACCCTGCACTATCGCCGCTGTCTTCCAACCATTGAATCCCACGTAATAATCCAGATTGTCCAGACTGCGACCCGAGCGCTGCGCGTAGCGCTCTGCCAGCGCTTGACGCGTCGGAAACCCCTGCGCTGCCGTTGCCGCCTCTAAATCAGCGCTGGCCTCGTCTCCGGGCTGTAACCAGGGATTCAAGGCATAGGCCAGGTCTGCCAGCGGGTCGCCCAGGGTGGAAATTTCCCAGTCAACAACGGCAACCACTGTTGCGTCCGCACCGATCAGGCAGTTATGTAAACCATAGTCACCGTGCACCACGCGCGCTGAGCCCTGTTCTGGCAAATTGTCCAACAGGTAGCGCTGCAGTTCATGGGCGCGGTCATCGTCAAAACCCGCCGCTTCGCTGGATGAGGTCCAGGAGCGATACCAGGTTTTTAACTGGCGCCCGACATAACTGTCCTTCTTGCCCAGTTCGCCCAGCCCGATGTCATCTGGTTCCAGCGAGTGTAGATCGGCCAAGACATCAAAAAAGGAGTAGGCCAGTTTTTGGCGGTGTTGCTCAGGTACCCACTCTCGGGTCTGGGCAACATTATAGAGCGGTCGTCCATCGACCAGCCCCATCACATAGAACCAGGCGCCAGTGACTGCCGGGTCTTCGCAAAACCCGATAGCAGCAGGCACAGGTACTTTGGTGGGGCCCAGCGCCGATATAAGAGACCACTCCCGACTCATATCATGGGCTTTGGGCAATAATTCCCCCTGGGGTGGACGGCGCACAACCGCAGCATTGCCCTGGGTATCATCAATGCGATAGGTCAGATTAGAGTGCCCCCCCTGCAGTTTGGTCCAGTTGAAGGGAGGTGACAGCCCATCTACATTGTTGGCTATCCAAGCCTCCACCGCCGGTACATCAAATCCTTCAGCTTCCCGGTTCAAACTTGCTCTCCTCGTTAGGCTTGTGCAGTGACGCGATACTAATCTCGCTCGCTTCGCCATCTTTAGCGACCAGTGCCATTGTTCCCCGTTACGTGCCTGCGAGCAATAGCAGGCAAATTACGCCAATCGCACAGTTTGGATGCAACTATTGGCGAGGCGAAGTAAGCTATGCGATCACCTTGGCACGGAGCAGCAGGCATGGACTTTGAAATACCAGCGGATATCAGCGCTTTCCTCGACGAGATCGATCGCTTCATTGAAGACAAGATAAAGCCGCTGGAACAGAAGGACGACAATATTCGTTTTTTCGACCACCGGCGCGAGGATGCCCGCACGGACTGGGAGCGCAACGGCTTGCCCAACGAAGAGTGGGAGGCACTGCTCTACGAGGCCAAGCAGCTGGCGATTGCAGCCGGCGTATTTAGCTACCCTTTCCCCTCGGAACATGGCGGTCGCGATGGCAACAATCTCGGTATGGCAATCATACGTGAGCATTTGGCAGCCAAAGGACTGGGGTTACACAATGACCTGCAGAACGAACACTCTATTGTCGGTAATAACGTGGGCATGTTATTGCTACTGGAATACGGCTCGCCGGAGCAGCAGGACGAGTGGCTGGAAGATGTCAAAAACGCGCGTAAAGGTTTTGCCTTTGGCATTACCGAACCCGCGCATGGTTCAGACGCCACCTACATGGAAACGGGTGCTGTGCGCGATGGTGATCACTGGGTTATCAATGGCGAAAAGACCTGGAATACCGGCGTACATAAGGCCGACGCAGACCTGGTCATGGCACGCACCTCGGGCGAACCAGGTGACGGCATGGGCATCACCGCGTTCCTTGTTCCCATGAACGCCACCGGGGTAAAGATCGAAGAATATCTTTGGACCTTTAACATGCCCACCGACCACGCCCACGTCAGCTTTTCTGAAGTACGCGTACCCGACAGCGCAATCTTCGGCGGCGAAGGACGGGGCTTGCAGGTAGTACAGCACTTCTTCAACGAAAACCGTATTCGCCAGGCCGCTTCCAGCCTTGGCGCCGCACGCCACTGCATAGACGAAGCGGTGAAATACGCCAATGAGCGAAAACCCTTTGGCAAAAAACTGTCCATCAATCAGGGCATACAATTTCCCCTGGTTGAATTGCATGCCCGGGCTGAAATGTTGCAGGCATTGATTCACAAGACCGCCTGGCTGATGGACAGGGACGGCGCATTTTCCGTCTCAGACAAAGTCTCCATCTGTAATTACCAGGCCAACCGTCTGTGTTGCGAGGCTGCCGACACCGCCATGCAGGTCTGCGGTGGCATGGGCTATTCACGTTATATGCCGTTTGAGCACATTTATCGGCACCACAGGCGCTATCGCATCACCGAAGGTGCCGATGAGATACAAATGCGCCGTGTAGCCGGTTACCTCTTCGGCTTTATGAAACAACAAAAGCCCAAGGGCGTGAGCTAAGGGCCAATGAGCGCAACATTCAACCAGGCGCTGGAGACTGTACTGGCAAGGGAACTAACGGACTTCGATGCTCTGACCGACTGCCTGCAGTTAACGGCGGGGGCCAGCCAGGAAACCTATTGCATAACGTTCACTACCCAATCAGCCAGTGAACGCAAACTCGCTCTGCGTCGGGCGCAGCCTTCTGCCGATCCCGCACTCTCAGTCGGGGGCATCACACTGGCAACCGAGGCAAAGCTGTTTCAGGTTGCCGGTGACCACAACGTGCCTGGACCACAGGTAGTTTACGTACTGCGTCCGCAGGACAACCTGGGTGATGGCTTCCTGATGGAATGGCTGCAGGGCGAAACCCTGGGACAGCGCATAGTAAAGGCACCAGAGCTGGCCGATGTGAGACCCGCACTCGCACGGCAATGCGGCGAGATTCTCGGCAATATTCACTCCCTGGACTGGCAAAAGTCCGGGCTGGGAAAGAACCTTCCGGCGATAGAACCGGCCATGCTCGTACAGGAGACCTGGGCGTACTACCGCGATTTCAACGTACCCGTACCCATGATCGATTACTGTTGGCGCTGGTTAATGGATAACCTTCCTACCAACCACCGAACGTCCCTGGTGCATGGCGACTTTCGCAATGGCAACCTTATGGTAACGCCGCAGGGGATAAACGCTGTTCTGGATTGGGAGTTGGCGCAGATCGGCGACCCAGTACGCGATCTAGGCTGGCTCTGCGTGAACTCGTGGCGCTTCGGCAACAATGATCTGGCCGTCGGTGGCTTCGGCACCCTCGATGACCTGCTGGAAGGCTATCGCAGCGCCTGTGGCGTTACGGTTACCAAGCAGGAAGTCAGGTTCTGGCAGGTATTCGGTTCCTTCTGGTGGGCCATGGCCACACTACAGATGGCCAGCGCCTGGCGCAGCGGTGACACGCCCAGCCTGGAACGGCCTGTGATCGGTCGACGCAGTTCCGAGGCACAGATGGACTGCGTCAACCTGCTGATTCCCGGTGACATTACGCTGCCAGAAAGTCCGTGTG
>JBLFXU010000040.1:0-13676 GCA_047609575.1 Bacteroidia bacterium
CCTGATGAACCCCAATTATCTTGATTTTGAGCAGCCTATTGCCGAGTTGGAGGTGAAGATCGAGGAGTTGCAGTTGGTTGGGTCTGACAACGACATCAATGTCAGCTCCGAGATCGAAACCCTGCGGGAAAAAAGCACCAAACTCACGGAAAAAATTTATTCGAACCTGGGTGCCTGGGAGATCGTCAAGGTTGCCCGCCACCCCCAGCGCCCCTATACCCTGGATTACATTCCCCGGGTGTTCACCGAATTTGATGAGCTGCACGGTGACCGGCATTTCGGCGACGACAAGGCGATCGTGGGCGGCATTGCCCGGCTTGAGGGAGAGCCCGTTATGGTCATAGGCCAGGAAAAGGGCCGCGCGGTAAAAGACAAGGTCCAACGTAACTTTGGTATGCCCAAGCCTGAAGGCTATCGCAAGGCATTGCGGCTGATGGAGCTGGCGGAACGCTACAAAATGCCCGTGATCACCCTGATCGACACGCCCGGAGCCTATCCAGGTATCGATTCAGAAGAGCGTGGCATCAGTGAGTCCATCGCCCAGAACCTGGCGGTCATGTCTCGTCTGGCCACGCCTATTATCTGCATCGTCATCGGCGAAGGGTCTTCCGGTGGCGCGCTGGGTATTGGGGTGGGCGATCATCTGGTGATGCTGCAATATTCCACCTACTTTGTGATTTCACCGGAGGGTTGCGCCAATATTATCTGGAAATCCTCGGAATTTGCGCCGAATGCGGCCCAGGCCATGGGTGTGACGTCCTCTATTTTGCAGGACCTGGGCATTGTTGATGCCACCATCGAGGAACCCCTGGGCGGAGCGCACCGCGACGTAGACCTGATGGCCAGCCGCATTCGGGAGCACATCGTGGCGCAATTGGCGGGTTTACAGTCCCTGCCCATCGAGGATCTGCTTGAGAAGCGTTACCAGCGCCTTCTTTCCTACGGAAACTAGCCCCGGTTGCTGGCATCCGCCGACCTCGATACAACACTAAACGACCTGCTTGAGGCGCCGCGCTGGTACGTGGCGCTCAGTGGCGGAGTCGATTCCACTGTATTGGTGCACCTGCTGCACGACTGGTGCCAGATCCACCCCGAAGCCCCCCCGCTGGCGGCTATCCATGTCAACCATGCTTTGCAGGCCGCGTCAGATCAATGGCAAGCCCATTGCGAGCAGTGCTGTACAGCATTGGGTCTGGAGTGTTTCAGCCAAAGGGTAGAGGTATCTGTTGGCGCCAGTGTCGAGGCCCAGGCCCGCCTTGCGCGCTATGAGGCTTTCGAAACACGGCTGGAACCCGGTGAGGTGCTGTTTCTGGCACATCACCTGGATGACCAGGTAGAAACTTTTTTTCTGCGCCTGATGCGTGGCGCAGGTCTGGAGGGGCTGGCAGGTATGCCCGCCAGTCGTGCGCTGGGCCTTGGCCAGTTGGCGCGGCCATTGTTAGGCACTGCACGGGATGACATTGAGCAGTACGCTGCAGCCCATCAGTTGCCCTGCATAGAGGATCCTTCTAACGCGGATGTTCGGCACGATCGCAATTATCTGAGACACGAGGTCCTGCCAATGCTGTCCCAGCGCTGGCCAGCTTACCGGCGCAGTGTGGGTCGAGCCAGCGGACACTTGCAGGTTGCGTCGCAGCTATTGCAGGACAGCCTGGCGCCAGCCACCGGGATGACTTCTGTAACGGGGGATCCGGGCGTGTCACTGCTGAACCTGGTTGATGTCTCTGGCCCAGTGGCGTCGGCTACACTGCGCGCAAGGTTGCGTTTATGGGGCTTGCGTGTACCTGATCAGGCGCCGTTGGAAGAATTTCTGCGGCAGTTACGTGACGCTGCCCCGGATGCAAGCCCACGACTTCAATGGGACGGCAATATCCTGCAGCGCTATCGCGACGCTGTTTACCTGATGCCAGAAGGCCACGACATAGCGCCGCCGGCGCAACCGTTTACGCTGACTCCACAGGAGCACTGTGACGTGGCGGGCGTAGGCGTGCTGTCTTTGCAACCCACCCAGGGCGCTGGGCTGGCGCTGTCGCCCGCGGACACCCTGCAGGTGAGATGGCGCAGTGGCGGCGAGCAGTGTCGGCCTAGCGGGCGCCCCGCGGCGAGCCTGAAGAAAATACTCCAGCAATGGCATGTGCCGCCCTGGTGGCGAGAACGCCTCCCGCTGCTCTACCTGGACGAGGAGTTACTGGCGGTGGCAGACCTTGCCCTGTGCGAGTCCTCGCGACTGGCGCAGGCCGAAAGTGACCGGCAACGCTGGAAATTGGTGTGGGAAAAAAGGCCCTTCAGCGGCCTTCGTGATTGAGCTGGGCGGGGCTTTCTGGTAACCTGATTTCCCATCTTTTGCAGGATGTAAGAAGGCTCTCTGGGCTCACTTTTGAGCACTCTTTCCTATTTCTGCATGCCCTGAAATTCAGTATATAAAGGCAATTCATGACGCGTTACGTCTTCGTCACAGGTGGTGTTGTTTCGTCTCTTGGTAAGGGTATTGCGGCGGCATCGCTGGCAACATTACTCGAATCGCGTGGCATCAAAGTCACCATGCTCAAGCTGGACCCCTATATCAATATCGATCCAGGCACTATGAGCCCCTTCCAGCATGGCGAGGTGTTTGTTACTGAGGATGGCGCTGAAACCGACCTCGACCTGGGACACTACGAGCGCTTCACCAACACCACCATGGGCCGCACGAATAACTTCACCACCGGCCGGGTGTATAACGCAGTACTGCGCAAGGAACGCCGCGGTGACTACCTTGGCGGTACAGTGCAGGTCATTCCCCACGTTACGGATGAGATCAAACGACGTGTCATTCTCGGCGCCGGTGACGCGGATGTGGCTGTGGTTGAGATCGGCGGTACCGTGGGTGACATTGAGGGCCTGCCATTCCTGGAAGCCGCACGGCAGCTGCAGGTAGAAATGGGCCCCACTCGGGCGCTGCTGATGCACCTTACCCTGGTACCGTATATCGCTACCGCAGGAGAGATTAAAACCAAGCCTACCCAGCACTCGGTGAAGGAGCTGCGCTCTATTGGCTTACAGCCAGACATTCTGTTGTGCCGTTGCCCTGTGGAGATCGATGAGGGAGCGCGCCAGAAAATATCCTTGTTTACCAATGTGCAGGAGCGCGCCGTAATCCCAATGCTGGATGCGGATTCCATTTACAAGATTCCGGGCATGTTGCAGGCCTATGGCCTGGACGACTTTGTGGTCGAGCGTTTTGGTATTGAATGCTCCGCCGCAGACATGTCCGATTGGGACGAGGTCATCGAGCGTGAGGCCAACCTGACTGCTGGTACTGTGCGTGTTGCCATGGTCGGTAAGTACATGGATTTGCTGGATGCTTACAAGTCACTGAATGAGGCTCTGGCGCACGCCGGGTTCCAGACGCATACCCAGGTCAAGATCGAACACATCGACGCCGAAGACATTGAGCGCGATGGCACCGCGGTGCTGGAAGGCGTTGATGCCATTCTGGTCCCCGGAGGGTTTGGCGATAGGGGTGTAGAGGGCAAGATTACGGCGGTACGCTACGCCCGAGAGAATCAGATTCCCTACCTCGGCATCTGCCTGGGTATGCATGTGGCACTGGTTGAGTATGCCCGCAACGTCTGTGGGCTCGAGGGTGCGCACTCCACGGAGATGGATGCAGAAACACCCCATCCTATTGTTGCGTTAATTACCGAATGGATGACTGCCGAGGGGAAGGCTGAGCTGCGCGACGAAAGCTCTGACAAGGGCGGTACCATGCGTTTGGGCGCACAACCCTGTCACCTTGAGCCAGACAGCCGGGTGCGGGGAATCTACGGCGAAGATACAATCAAGGAACGCCACCGTCATCGCTACGAAGTAAACAACAACTATATCGAGCAGATTCAGCAAGAAGGCATGCGTGTCGCTGGCTGGTCCGCTGATCGCTCTCTGGTCGAAATGATCGAGTTGCCGGATCACCCCTGGTTTGTCGCCTGCCAGTTCCACCCGGAATTCACCTCCAGGCCGCGTGGCGGACACCCGCTGTTTACCAGTTATATTGAGGCGGCAATTAAGCGCTCACGAGGTTGAGGGTAGAGCAGCGCATCTGGGCCCGTATCCTGATTAAGAATAGAAAAATGATGAAAGAGAATAGGTTGTGACTCACTCGACCATAACTGTTGCAGATATCCCCATTGATAACACCGCCCCATTTGTATTGATGGGTGGCGTCAATGTGCTGGAGAGTAGGGATTTTGCCCTGAGCGTGGCAGAGCACTACGTGGAAGTGTGCCAGCGACTGGGTATTCCCTACGTCTTCAAGGCCTCCTTCGACAAGGCAAACCGTTCATCGATTCATTCCTTCAGAGGTCCTGGTCTGGAGGAGGGTTTATCTATTCTCGCGGAGGTGAAATCGCAATTTGGCGTGCCGGTTATTACGGATGTGCACACACCCGAGCAGGCCGCGCCTACCGCCGAAGTGTGCGACATTATCCAGTTGCCAGCCTTCCTGGCGCGCCAGACTGACCTGGTAGCGGCCATGGCGTCCACCGGCGCGGCAATCAATATAAAGAAGCCTCAGTTTCTGAGCCCCAGCCAGATGGCCAATATCGCCGAGAAGTTTGCTGAGTGTGGCAATGAGCGGGTCATGCTGTGTGAGCGTGGCAGTAGCTTTGGCTACGACAACCTGGTGGTCGATATGTTGGGTTTTGGGGTCATGAAGCAGACCTGCAACAACGCCCCTATTATTTTTGATGTAACCCACGCGCTGCAGTGCCGTGATACCGGTGGCGCTGCTTCTGGTGGTCGCCGCAGCCAGGTTGCGGATCTGGCTAGATCTGGTATGGCCGTTGGCCTGGCAGGTTTGTTCCTTGAGGCCCATCCCGAGCCGGACAAAGCGCTGTGTGATGGGCCCAGTGCGCTACCTCTGGCGCGTCTGGAAGATTTTTTGATACAGGTGAAGGCGGTAGACGACCTGGTGAAGTCGCTGCCGCCACTACACATTGATTAGCCACAGTCTTAGCAACGATATTAGTAACGACGGAGTTTAGTTACATGGCAAACATTGCAAACATTCAGGCCTTTGAGGTGATGGATTCCCGCGGCAACCCCACCATTGCAGCTGAGGTAACGTTAGACAGCGGTGCCATGGGTTCAGCCTGTGCGCCCTCTGGCGCTTCTACCGGATCCCGCGAAGCCCTTGAGTTGCGAGATGGCGACAAGAGCCGCTATCTGGGCAAAGGCGTGCTGAATGCGGTGGCTAATGCCAACGGCCCGATCCGCGATCTGCTGTTGGGTCGTGATGCGTTGGACCAGCGCGACCTTGACCAGGTCATGATCGACGCCGATGGCACGGAAAACAAAGGCAAGTTCGGTGCGAATTCGATTCTCGCTGTGTCACTGGCTGCAGCCAAGGCAGCGGCGGTGGAAAAGCGTGTGCCCTTGTATCAGCACATAGCCGATATCAACGGCACTTCCCAGTTCAGCATGCCAGTGCCCATGATGAATATTCTCAACGGGGGAGAGCACGCGGACAACAATGTTGATATTCAGGAATTCATGGTGCTGCCCGTTGCCGCGCCGAGTTTTGCCGAGGGCCTGCGCGCCGGTGCTGAGATTTTTCATCACTTAAAGAAAGTACTTTCCAGTCGCGGCCTGAGTACGGCGGTGGGTGACGAGGGCGGTTTCGCCCCTAATTTGCCGTCCAACGAGGCGGCACTGGAGTCAATTGCCGAAGCTGTCGAGAAGGCGGGCTACAAATTGGGAACGGACATCACTCTGGCTTTGGATTGCGCGGCCTCTGAATTTTATCGAGACGGTGTTTACGATCTGGCAGGCGAGGGCAAGCAGTTCAGTTCCGAAGGCTTTGCCGACTATCTGGCAGACCTCTCCCGTGCCCACCCGATTATTTCCATAGAAGATGGGCTTGATGAATCAGACTGGGATGGTTGGAAAGTTTTGACAGAGAAAATTGGCGACAAAGTACAGTTGGTTGGCGATGATCTGTTCGTTACCAACACCAAGATTCTCAAGCAGGGTATCGACATGGGCGTTGCCAACTCTATCCTGATTAAGTTCAACCAGATCGGCAGCTTGTCCGAAACACTGGACGCAATTGCCATGGCCAAGGCGGCCGGCTACACAGCGGTAATTTCCCATCGCAGTGGCGAAACCGAAGACACCACCATCGCCGATCTGGCGGTGGCCACTGCTGCTGGTCAGATCAAGACTGGCTCATTGTGCCGCTCTGATCGTGTGGCCAAGTACAACCGCCTGCTGAGAATCGAAGCGGAGCTGGGCGCTCGTGCGCCTTACCGCGGCATGGCGGAGTTTTCCCGCTAAGGGGTTATCTTGCGCTGGCTGCTAATCGGACTGGTATGCCTGCTGGCGGTATTGCAATACCGCCTCTGGTTTGCCGAGGGTAGTCTGGCGGAGCAACACCGGCTGGCAAAGCTTGTGGACCAGCAAACGCGAATTAATGAAGATTTGGCCGAACGCAATGGCGTACTTGAGCGCGAAGTACTGGAACTCAAGAGCGGCAATCGTGGCGTAGAACAGCGCGCTCGCGAGCAACTGGGTCTTATTCGCGAGGGCGAAACCTATTTTCACGTGCTGGAAAAGCCTGAGCAGGGTGAGGGTGTAGCGCAATGAACGGCGTTGAGCGGCGCTGCTGGGCTGTGGTACCCGCTGCCGGAATCGGTAGCCGAATGGAGACGCAAACGCCCAAGCAGTATCTGCAAGTCGCAGGTGCTACTTTGCTGGAGCACAGCATAGGTGTTTTGCTGGGTTCAAGTGATATAGCCGGAGTCATCGTGGCCCTGCATCCTGAAGATAGGCTAGCCCCGTCTCTTGCCATACTCAATGACGCTCGGGTGCAGCAGGTAATCGGCGCGCAAGTGCGTGCCGGTTCAGTGTTGGCGGCGCTGGATGCATTGGCGCAGCAGGTATCCGAGGAAGACTGGGTGCTGGTGCACGATGCGGCCCGACCCTGCTTAAGAAGCGAAGATCTAGGGCGGCTGATCGCACAAGTCATTGCTACGGACTGCGGTGGTTTACTGGCCGAACCGGTGGTTGATACCGTCAAACAGGCATCGCAGGAGGGCAGGGTCATAGCAACACTGGATCGCAGTGACTTGTGGCGTGCACAGACGCCGCAGATGTTTCGCCTCGGCGAGCTACGCGCGGCCTTGCGCAGCGCACTGTCCAGCGGCGAGGCCATAACAGATGAGGCTTCGGCTATGGAGCGTGCCGGTCACTCCGTACAATTGGTGTCTGGCTGCGCATCCAATCTCAAGGTCACGGTGCCCGCCGACCTGCCCCTGGCAGCATGGTATCTTAAACAGCAGGAGCAACAGACCGGTGCTTGAAGCGACACCGACAGGTAACAACAGATGCGCATAGGTCACGGTTACGATGTACACCGCTTTCGTGATGACGGGGCTGATGGCATGGTTGATGAACAGGTCGTCGTGCTTGGCGGTGTTGCCATTCCCTATGAGCATAGTCTGGAAGCTCATTCCGATGGTGATGTGCTCATCCACGCAATCTGCGATGCCTTGTTGGGCGCTATTGGTGCGGGTGACATTGGCACGCACTTTCCCGACACTGATTCAGCCAATGCCGATATCGACAGCCGCATACTGCTGCGTCGCGTTGTAGAACTGGTGTCTGATAAGGGCCTGGTGGTAGGTAACCTGGATGCCACTCTGATTGCGCAGGCGCCTCGCATGTCTGCCCATGTTCGGGCAATGTGCACCAACCTTGCGGCAGACCTTGCTGTTGATGCTACGCAGGTTAACGTCAAGGCGACAACCACAGAGAAACTTGGCTTTACCGGACGCGGCGAGGGTATAGCGGCCCACGCCGTTGTTCTGCTTCTACCTCTGCACGCATGAACACGCCTTTACCCAGGGCCTTCGGCGCTGCCGCAGGCCAAGCTCGGATTCGTCTCGCCCCGGCTGATTTTCGCGTATTCGAGGAATTGGGCTTTGAGCCATCGGGTGACGGCGAGCACGCCTGCTTACTGATTGAAAAGACCGGACTTAATACCCTAGACCTGCAGCGCATGTTGGCTGAAATGGCCGGAGTACCGCGCCGTGACGTCGGTTTTAGTGGTATGAAAGATCGAAATGCTGTGACGCACCAGTGGTTCAGTGTCGGTTTGGCGGGGCGCGATGAGCCGCACTGGCAGCAGTTGGAGCAAGACCATCCTTTACAAATACTGCGGGTGGACAGGCATCAGCGCAAATTGCGTCGCGGCGTGCATCGTGCCAATCGCTTCGAATTGACCCTGCGGGAGTTACAGGGGAAGCGGGAGGCGCTGGAAGCTCGTTTGCAAACGCTGCGTGAAAAGGGCGTTCCGAATTATTTTGGCGAGCAACGTTTTGGTCGCAATAACTCAACGCTAGAGCAGGCGCTGGCCTGGTCGAAGCAAGGTGGTAAGCGTAAACGGGAGCAACGATCCCTTATGTTGTCCGCACTGCGGTCGCATATATTCAACCAACTGTTGGCGACACGCATTGAGGCGCGAAGCTGGGATTTGGTTCAGGCCGGTGATGTCTGTCTGTTGCATGGCACGCGAAGTTTTTTTCATTGCGAGACGGTTGATCAGGATATCCAGCAGCGCTCGGCCTGTGGAGATATTAACGCTGGGTTGCCTCTGTGGGGCCGCAGTAAAAATGCGCTAGTGCCGCATGAGTTGCCGTCTGAGCTTGCGCCGATTGGCCTCTTCCTCGAGAGTCAGGGGTTGGAGCTGGCCTGGCGGGCCGCGAGAGTTATCCCGGATGACTTTTACTGGCAGTTTTGTGATGATGACGTATTACAATTGAACTTCCGACTGCCTGCAGGCAGTTATGCCACTGCGGTGCTGTCGGAATTTGTGCAGTACCATGCGAATCAGGGGGCGAGTTGAAGCGGTGAGTGGGGTTGATTTAAAAGGTATAGGCATGACATCCCAGCGGACGCGGGAGCGTCTGATACAGCGCCTCGTCGACCAGGGGGTCAGCGATCAGAAGGTGCTTGATGTCATTCGGTCTACGCCGCGTCATTTGTTTTTGGATGAAGCCATGGCCCATCGGGCATACGAGGACGTGGCACTGCCTATCGGCTTTCAACAAACGTTGTCCCAACCCTATATTGTGGCACGCATGACGGAATTATTGCTCGAAGCAGGGCCTCGCTCCCGTGTGCTGGAAATTGGCACGGGCTCTGGCTACCAGACCGCGATACTCGCGCAACTGGTTGACGAGGTATACAGCGTTGAACGCATCAAGCCATTACAACAAAAAGCGCGCCAGCGCTTGCGGCAGCTGAAGTTGCGCAATGTTCATATGAGCCATGCAGACGGCGGTTTTGGTTGGTCGGAACGGGGCCCCTTCGATGGCATCCTGGCAACCGCTGCTCCCGAGGCTATTCCTGCGGAATTATTGGAGCAGCTAGCCCCGGGTGGACGATTAGTGATACCAGTGGGTGGTGAGAGTCAGGAACTCAGGGTGGTAACCCGCACTGAGGACGCGTTTGAGACCGAGACTGTAGAGTCTGTGTTTTTCGTGCCCCTGCTTCGGGGTACTGTGAGGTAGGACTATGACTTCGATCGGTATTTTCCTGCGTGGCTTGCTCATGGGTGCCGCTGATATTGTTCCTGGCGTCTCCGGTGGCACCATGGCATTCATTACCGGGATTTACGACGAACTGCTCTCGAGTATTAGAGCAGTGGATTTGGAATTCTTGCGACGTGTTTTGAAACTGGATATCGCCGGTGCATGGAAACACGTGAATGGCCCATTCCTGCTTGCGCTATTGTTGGGTATTGCTACCAGTGTGCTGTCTCTTGCACGCGGTATTTCCTGGTTGCTGGAAAATCACCCTGTACCCCTTTGGGCCTTCTTCTTTGGCTTGATCCTGGCGTCTGCGCTGGTGTTGCTAAAAGAAATCGAAACCTGGACGGTCGCGCGTTGCGTAAGCTTGTGCAGCGGTGTGGCTATTGCCCTGTATATAGGTTTGTCACCGGTGGTGAATCTGGATATTGGGCTGATGGGCTTTTTTGTTGCTGGTTTCCTGGCTATTTGCGCCATGATTCTGCCCGGTATTTCCGGTAGTTTTATCCTGGTATTGCTAGGGATGTACTCGACGGTGTTGGGAGCGCTCAAATCGTTCGAGCTTTTGAATATAGCGGTATTGTTGGTCGGCTGTGCGATGGGATTGATATGTTTTTCGCGTGTATTGCACTGGCTCTTAGCGCGTTTTCACCAGGCCACCATGGCATTGTTAACGGGCTTCCTGTTCGGATCCCTGGTTGTTGTGTGGCCGTGGAAACGGGTATTGGCCTGGGTAGAGGGTAGCCATGGTCAATTGAAGCCCGCGCAACAGTTACCTGTATCGCCTGCGGAGTTTAGCGTGGCCACCGGATTGGAGGCGCAGCTTGGGTTGTGTCTGGTGTTGATGTTGGTGGGCTTTTCATTGGTATGGTTCATTCACGCGCGCTGGAGCGACACGGCGAGCTCTTGACTGCGTGTGCCACATGACATCCAGGCAAGCGCTGAAGCTGCTGTTATACGGATGTTTGTGCGGGTGTCTGTGCGGATGGTTGGTTGGCTGCGCTAGCAATGCGCGCGCCCCGGTTGAGGATCGCAATACGCGGTCACCGCGAGCAGCACCTCCCCCGGTTTCGACCAGTAAATCGCCCTATCAGGTGCAGCGCGGTGACACGCTGTACTCTATCGCTTTTCGTTACGGCTTGGACTTTCGCAAGGTAGCGGCGGCTAACCGCATTCCTGCGCCCTACACGATATACCCCGGGCAGAGAATCTATCTGTTTGAGGCACCCCTCGCTGTTGCTGCAATATCCGCTGCCGCAACAAAAACGCCAGTCACACGTCCAGCGACCAAGCCGACCCGCTCGCCGGCCAGCAAGCCCCGGCCCCCTGAGAGCAAGCCACCTGAGACTAAGCCTGCGACAAAGCCTGCACCCGCATCCGCCCAGGCATATACCGGCGTGGCGGTGAGTAAGTGGCGCTGGCCCACCAACGGTTCCGTCACTCGGCGCTATTCTAGTAATATTCATAAGGGTATTGATATCGGTGGTAAGCGCGGCGACAGCATATTGGCGGTCGCGCAGGGCAAGGTTGTGTATGCAGGTACCGGAATTGTGGGGTTCGGGGAGTTGCTGATTATCAAGCACAATGAGGAATACCTCAGTGCGTACGGCCATAACGACCGGTTATTGGTGCGGGAAGGTCAAGTCGTGCAGGCAGGACAGGCCATAGCCCGTAAGGGGAGCAGCGGCACTGACACGGTCAAACTACATTTCGAGATACGCAAAGAGGGGAAACCGATTGACCCGCAAAGGTTATTGCCCAAGCGGTGATTGTGGCGCGATTGGGGCATGATGGAGTTCGGACGGCGGGGCAACATAGTAATAATAACTAAAAAAAAGCTGGATTTAATCTCGATTGCACATGTAATCCGCTTGAGTTAGTCTGATCGGCCCGGCGAAAAAAAGTACTCTGCGAAGTATTAAAAGAAAATTAGTGGGTTATGGCCATGGAATTGGATTCGACAACCGCAGGCTCAACACAGAATTTAAAGAAGGGAAGGGCCATGGAAAAGGCCACGACCAAAGGCAAAACAGCTCCCCGTCGCGCTGCCTCCGCCTCCAGTGCTGCGAGTCGCAAGAAAGCCAAAGCTAAGACGTTCGACGATATTGTTGTCGAAGTAACAGTCGAGGCAAAGGTCAAAGCAACAGTCAAAAAAGCCGCATCCAAGGCGTCAGGCGATACAGCGGACGAAAGCTTCGATCGTGCCAAGGCTGCAACTACCCGGCGTACAGCGAAGTCGTTGGATGCCACGCAGTTATACCTCAATGAAATAGGCTACTCCCCCCTGCTGACCGCAGAGGAAGAGAAGTACTATGCGCGTTTGGCGATCGGCGGTGAAGAGTCTGGTCGTCAGCGGATGATAGAGAGTAACCTGCGCCTCGTCGTCAAGATATCGCGCCGCTATATCAATCGTGGATTGACTCTTCTGGACTTGATCGAAGAGGGTAATCTCGGCCTGATCAGGGCCGTGGAGAAGTTTGACCCCGAGCGGGGCTTCCGCTTTTCTACCTACGCTACCTGGTGGATTCGACAGACGATCGAGCGGGCTATCATGAACCAGACGCGAACGATTCGGCTGCCCATTCATGTGGTCAAGGAACTCAATGTTTACCTGCGCGCAGCCCGGGAATTGACCCAAAAACTGGATCATGAGCCCTCTGCAGAAGAAATCGCGGAAATGCTCGATCGACCGGCTGCCGATGTGAAGCGCATGCTACGTTTGAATGAGCGCGTAACATCCATGGACACGCCAGTCGGTCCCGATTCAGACCGCGCCGTGGTAGATACCGTACCGGATGTGCGCGAGTGTGATCCTTCCCAATTGCTGCAAGATAGCGATATTAAAGACAGCATCTTAGATTGGCTGGAAGAGTTGTCAGAGAAGCAGCGTGAGGTAGTGTCGCGGCGCTTCGGACTGCGTGGTTATGAGAGCAGTACCCTGGAAGAGGTCGGTCGCGAAATTGGTCTTACGCGTGAGCGGGTACGTCAGATACAGGTTGAAGCCCTCAAACGTCTGCGCGGTATCATGGAAACTCAGGGTCTCAGCGGTGAGTCTCTATTTAGTAGCTAGGTTTATAGCGACAATTGCCGCGTCTGGCGCTAGCGCCTGGATCTGCCTTAAATTTTTGAAACGCCAGCCCCGTGATGGGCTGGCGTTTTTCGTTCCAGCTATGCCATCCATGACCCATGCGAAGCACTTCCTGTTCACTCGCGTGTATTTTCAAACGGTTAAATCGTGCTAAAGTTATTAAATAATATGTCCGTATTAATATTTGCATCCCTGGCGCAAAGACGTATTCTATGTGCTCTCCTACTGGTGATCAGGAAGTGACCATGACACAAGGCGTACGCGAACAGCTGGATTTACCCGATCTGAATCAGGTCGGCTTTGTGGTGCGCGATATGGCGGCGGCACTGGTCCTCTATGAGCCAATGTTTGGTCCGTTCTCTACCATGGACCCCGGTCCGATGACCTACGATTACCGAGGTGCGCAGGAAGAGTGCAATATGCGCCTGGCCTTCGGCAAGAGTGGCGATATAGAAATTGAGCTGATCCAGTGGCTGGAAGGGGGCTGTCCGCACAAGGAGTTTATCGATGCCGGAGGTGAAGGCATGCATCACTTGCGCTTTATTGTTGAGGACCTGGACCGCAAGGTGAAAGAGGCCCAAGGCATTGGTTACGAGGCGATTTGGCGTAAGCGCTATGGCGAGGGGTTGGCGGTGGCATACCTTGAGCGAGCAGGGGATCCGCTGGTTCTCGAGTTTTTCGAAAACCACCACGGTTGAGCGAATACAGTTTTTGTAGTCGTTGTGGTGAAGGGTAGAAGACAGAGTCTGAATTTCAATAGCACTGAAAAGTAGTCACGTTGGTGGACGCGCTGGGAGGGGTGCTGAAGCCCTGGGCCAATGCACAGGGTTGATGCTGCGATTGAAACCCTGCGCGGTAGTGTATTCACCCGGGATGCTGGCATGTTACAGCCGTGGAACGGCGCGCAGTTGTTAAAAATAGCGCCGATTTCAAAAGAAATGATTCTTAATTATATTGCTGAGTGGAGGTTGGGTCTGCCCAATTCCTACTAGCGGGGAGTGTCAAGATGATCAGGGCGTTTG
>JBLFXU010000041.1:0-13559 GCA_047609575.1 Bacteroidia bacterium
CGGTAATCGCTGACAATAAAGCCCTGCATACGGATGCTACGAGAGAGGATCATGCCTTGTAGCAAGCTCATGCGGTCTGGGCCCGGCGGTAACTCGGTCTGGTTGTAATGGGCGATTAGCCCGCATACCGGCACCCGGGCGTGATTATTCAATAGCGGCATCACTGCTTCCCAGGAACTGCCTCCCACGTTCTCAAAGTACACGTCGATACCATCTGGGCACGCCGCCTTTAACTGCTGCGCAAGGTCATCGTCATAGTGACTGATACAGGCATCGTAGCCCAACTCCTTTACAGCGTAGTCGCACTTTTCCTTAGCGCCTGCTATCCCAACAACCCGACAGCCTTTCAACTTGGCTATCTGTCCGACCACCGAACCCACCGCACCGGTACTCGCTGCCAGCACGACGGTTTCGCCCGGCTTGGGCTCACCCAGATCCAATAGTCCAACGTAGGCAGTAAGGCCCGGCATACCGAGCACTCCCAACGCATACGACGGCTGCACAATGCGTGGATCCAGCGTCATAAGATCGGCACCACTGGACAGGGAATACTCCTGCCAACCGGAGAAGGCGCTGACCAGATCGCCCTTGGCATATTTTGGATTCTTGGAGGTAACAACCTTGCTCACCGTCCCACCCACCATTACATCGCCCAGCTCCACACGATCTGCGTAGCTCTTACCCGCGTTCATGCGGCCGCGCATATAGGGGTCCAGTGACAAATACTCGGTCTTCAACAACACCTGACCATCGCCCGGAATCGGCACAGACGCGTCCTCCAGTCTAAAATCATCCACGGTGGGCATACCCACCGGTCTCGACGCCAGCACGATGCGCCGGTTAACTGCCGAATCAGCTAAGGCCGCAGGCTGCATCGCCAACGCACCAAGGGATGTGAGGGATGCCAGTGTAAAATCGCGACGGTTCAGGTTCATTTTCTTGCCTCTAAATTGGCCTACTGTGCCGGACTCTAACCATAGCTTAGGATTAACCTCCTGTCTCTGGTCTTGCGTGCAGGGTAAGTTGATTTCGTCTCGATGTGAGTGATCTACCGGAGCAGCCGCGCTTTGCGTACACTGATAATGCCGCTACGCTATCACGTAGCTATCACGTAGCTATCACGTAGCTATTGAGTAGACAACCCGGGGAAATTCGACCCATCAGAATAACGTCATCGCACGTGAGGACATGTTCATGCCCATCGGAAAAACTATATACACTATCGCCGCCGTGTTACAGCAAGCAACGCCAGCGATGTTTCACACGACTGTATAGCCCCGCCCATGGACATTAGTGCAAACCTGCGCCTGAACATGACTGGCGCTGAAGCTGACCCCACCGCGCGGGCCCTGCGCTACCAGGCAGCCATTGATATGGCGGCCTACGCGGATCACCACGGTTTTTCCAGCGTCAACGTCGAGGAGCATCATGTCGCCGAGAACGGTTGGTTACCTTCCCCCTTGACGATGGCCGCAGCCATTGCCGCGCGCACAGAACACTGCAGCATTGGTGTTATGGCCCTGTTGGTCTCCTTGTACGACCCCATTCGACTGGCGGAAGATATCGCCGTTATCGATCTACTGAGCAATGGCCGGATGAACTTTGTTGCCGGTCTGGGTTACCGGGAAGTGGAATTTCACATCGCCAACAAACCCTTTGCAGAGCGCGGCAAATGGATGGATCACGTGCTGGAAACACTGCTTAAGGCCTGGGGTGATGAGCCATTCGAATACAAAGGCAGAATGGTCAATGTCACGCCCAAACCTTTTACCCGCCCCCATCCCTTTTTCCTGGTGGGAGGCATGAGCAAACCCGCTGCGCGGCGAGCCGCCAGACTCGGGCTACCGTTCGCACCACCGGTGGCGGACCCGGAGCTGGAAGCCTATTACCACGAGCAGTGCAAATTGCACGGCAACAGTGGATTCACACATTCACCGCCGGAGGATTTTTCTGTACTTTTTATCCACGAGAATCCGGACAAGGCCTGGGAAGAACTGGGGCAATATTTCCTGAATGAGGTAATGGAGTACTCAAGCTGGAAGACCGAGGGCGTCAATCGACCCCTGGAATTTTCCAGTGATTCAGTAGCAGCACTGCGTGCAGAAAAACGCTACGAAATCATCACACCGCTTGAGTGCATGCGTAGACACAGGGAACGGGATAATTTTTTCGCCGCCATTCACCCCCTCATTGGGGGTATGCCATTGGATGATGCCTGGCACAGCTTGCGCCTGTATGCAGAGCAAGTGGTTGCGCCATTGTTAGCCGAACAACAACGCTGAGACCGCAATATGCAATTGACCGCAGAACTAACACTCTACCCCTTCAACGCAGATTACCTGCCGCCGATAAAGGGTTTTATAGCATTCCTCAACAACATTGAAGGGCTACACGTTGAGACGCATGCCACGTGCACGATCATCAGTGGCAACGACCAACTTATTTTCGATACGCTGCGCGATGGCCTGCGCTGGTGCACCGACCAGCATGGCAAGATCGTACTGGTCAGCAAAATGCTGCCGGGATTACGTGTCGAGTAGTGATTTTCGTTGGATGTTTGCACGCTTGTCGGGCCCGTCATGACTCCACCCCGGAGTCATGAAGAGGTAACGGAGCCGGTCACGCCAATGGCTTGAACGACCAATATCCCTAGCCAGAGACACGTACTCATGTGTCGCAATCTGCAGAATGTTATCGGTATCGATATTCGTGGTTAAGCCGTAGACCACAGGTTCATCCTCTAGCTCGCGGCTGAATGTTCCAAAGAGCCTATCCCACAAAATCAATACGCCGCCATGATTTCTATCCAGATACCTTACATTGGAGGCGTGATGTACCCGGTGATGCGAAGGCGTATTGAAAACAGCCTCATACCACGGATGCAATCGACCCACGGCTGTCGTGTGAATCCAGAATTGATAGAACAGATTCAGGCTTATCATAGTGACAATCATTACCGGATCGAAGCCCAGTACTGGAATCCACAACCAGAAAAGGAATTTGTGCACGCGCTCACCCACACCCTGGCGTAGCGCGGTACCGAAATTCAGGTATTGTGAGGAATGGTGATTCACATGACCCGCCCAAAAAAATCGCACTTCGTGATTTGATCGATGGAACCAGTAGTAGGCGAAATCATCCAGAAAAAACAAACACAACCAGGCCCACCACTGGCGCTGCACAACCTCTTTCAATGGACTCCACTCATACAACAACACCATGATATACAGCGCCGCCACTCTGGGAAGAAGCTCCACCAGTATAGAAATCAAGCCCATCGCCAGTGATGCAATAGTGTCTTTCCTACGATAGAGGGATACATCGTGACACTTCGCCCAGCGGGCTTCCAGAAATACCGCTAGCAAATAGAACGGTAACGCAAACACCGACAGGTCATCTTTCAGGAAATCCTCCACTGTATTACAGCCTCTCTATCTAGCTCTGTAAGTGGCGTTTTATCGAAGCCCGCCTACGGTATTCATAGACTATGCAAACCGCAACAGCCAGATCATAACCAACGCACATCGGCGCGTACCACTCGGGGAGGATATGGGGCACCCATAAACCGTGGGTCAGATCCCATAAGCCGTGCAACGCATACCCCGCCGCTAGCACCAGTATACTGGCACGCAGGGCATAGACAGCCAGAGCAATCAATACCAGCGCAACCAGTGTCTCCAGCACAAACGCCGGCTCCGCACCGCCTATCGTTGGACCCACATAGAGCGCAGCGATAACCGCCAACAGCACAGCAAGTATCTCGACATAGCGCTGCGCAAAAAACCGGGCGATCAGCAACGCTGTCGCAACACCGGCTATCGCACCAGACAAAACCAGTAATGTCATTATTGCATTTCGCTCTCGTTAAAGTGGGCATCACCAACTGGGGCAATTCTGAGCCAAAAGACTACTATTTCTGAGCCCACGCAGGATCGAATAAAATGACACGACATCCCAGTTGAATGTTACTAGGGCTATTCGTCGTAGTGTGTAGGAAACTCCATACTCAGGCTATTTCTCATCATCCATCTTCTGGCCTATTGCATCAAACTCGTCGTCATTGATATAGCCTGCAACGAGCGCAGGTGCTCACGGTAAGCCATACGCTGACCACGTTTTTTTCGTAACCCTACCAAGCTCAACGCGTATCGCGGCATTCAGATCTTCCTTCCAAAGCTTGGCATTCTTGTGCATAGAATCTTCTATCTGCTTGAGGTTTGCGCTATCACAGACAATTGCCCCCACACCCTTATGGGTGCAAAGCACAGCTACACCCAGGTAATGCCCTCGAGCATCATACCCGCCGAAAATTGCGTCTGCCGTTTCTCGCTCGTAGAACCATTGCTCCGTGAAACTGCGCTCGGCATAGTTCGGATTTGACGTTGGGGAAACCAACGCTCGCAATACCACCGTTCTCTTCATTTCACGCGGCAGAGCGTCGTTGGTCCTGATGGATGTCTGGTAATAGGTCTCGGGGTTGGTGGTGCATTGCGCGTAGCTTCCCGGCGGCAAGGTCTCTGCGACGCTAGTGGCAAAGAACAACAACAGAGATAACAAGGAGTATCTTTTTCACATTTCAGCACTCATTAACTAAACCAGTTTTTAGCTTCAGACAAACTCTGAAACAGCTTGCTAGATATAGCGCGATTAACAGCAACTCTTTCGGCAAAATCCATCAGTAGGCCCTGTGCATTTGCATCCACCTAAGCGACGGGCAGATATTCAATCCCAGGGCCCGTGCCTGATTGCGAGGCAATCTCCAATACAGCGCCATGTCCTGCCGCGGTCCTACCAGCTTTTCACCAATCAGCTGATATGACCATTCCAACGCGCGACTTTTAGCAGTGACCTCCTACAAGATAGAGCCGTACTACTATCAATCGTGTTTTAGCCAGTTACAGTGGCGGGGAGATAGTGCAACTTTTGAACAATCCCCAGTAAATATAGCATCCGTAATTTATCCAACTAAGCGCCAATAAAGTCACCGCAGCCTCCTATCCCCAACCATCACTGGCAGGAGAGTGTGGGCGGTCGCTCGTCGCAACCTACAACATTTCCCGATCACAAAATACTGCCTATGCGTTTGATCACGTAGCGAATCAAGAATCCATATTACTCTCGTTTCACGGGCACAGGCTTCTTGACATAGTTCCAATATAGAACCATTATTGCAGCGAGCCCGCAAAAAGGAGTTTGCAGCATGTCCAATTCCGTCGCAATCGTCGTCGGCGCCGGCGATGCCATTGGTAGTGCAATTGTCCGCAAATTCGCCCAACGAGGCCTGACCGTGGTCGCCCTGCGGCGCAATGGCGACAAGCTGACCCCAATGGTAGACGAATTGCGTCTCGCGGGGCACGACGCGCATGCTTACAGCTGTGATGCACGAAAAGAAGAGCAGATTGTCGAGCGTTTTGCTGCTATTGAGCAGGAGCATGGCGAGATAGACGTCGTGGTATTCAATATTGGCGCCAATGTACCCATGGGCATTCTCGATACCGACAGTCGCAAATTTTTCAAAATATGGGAGATGGCGTGCTTCGCCGGTTTCCTGACAGGACGAGAAGCCGCCCGTTATATGACCAAGCGAGGCCGCGGCACCCTGCTCTTCACTGGCGCCACCGCAAGCATACGCGGAGCCGCAGGATTCGCAGCATTTGCGAGTGCCAAGCACGGCCTGCGCGCCCTGGCACAGAGTATGGCAAGGGAGTTAGGACCGCAGAACATTCATGTGGCACATGTCGTGATTGACGCCGCCGTGGATACTCAATGGATTAGTGAGAACTTTCCTGACAGTGCCAAACTAAAGAAGCAGGATGGCATTGTCATACCCGACGATCTGGCAGACAACTACGTGATGCTGTATGACCAGCCACGCAATGCCTGGACCTTTGAAATGGACCTACGCCCCTGGATGGAGCGCTGGTAACACAGGAGTACGAAAATGAGTAAGTCACTGGATTTTTATTTCGATTTCGGCAGTCCCACCGCCTATCTCGCCCACAAGCGACTGCAACAACTGCAGGAGCAGTACGCGCTGCAGGTAACCTACAAACCCATGCTACTGGGCGGCGTGTTCAAGGCCACGGGAAACACTTCGCCAGTAGCAATACCGGCTAAAGGCGCCTATATGGCGGAGTATGACCTGCCACGCTTTGCCAAGCGCTACGGCGTACAGCTGAAATTCAATCCTCACTTTCCGATCAACACGCTCACGCTGATGCGAGCTGCGATTGCAGCGCAGCGGCTTGGTTGCTTCGATCACTACGTAAACGCCGTTTATGATGCAGTGTGGAACCAGGAAAAGAATATGGGCGAGCTAGCCGTCGTTACAGATACTTTAAACGGAGAGGGGCTGGATGCCACGTCACTACTGACACTGGCTGGGGATTCTCAAGTGAAAGCGGAGCTGATTGCCAACACAGAAGCAGCGGTAGAACGTGGCTGCTTCGGAACGCCGACTCTGTTTATGGACGACCAGATGTTCTTCGGCCAGGATCGTCTGGACTTTGTAGAAGAAGCGCTACAGGCATCGTGATTTCATTCTGGACAGCGCCTCAAGGGGAACACTGCCGACTCAACACTATCCGCCAGCCCTACACCAGCTGCATACACTTCAAAGCCGCTTTTCCTCGAGAAAATGCTGGAAATGCTCGCTGGTGAAACCGCGATACTCCATGAAGCGAATGCGCCTGGCTTTTTCCTTTAACTCCTCTGCGCGGCTGACCCCGAACTTCTTGCGATAGGCTTCCTGGGCGACCTCGAACCAGTCGATATCAGCACGGCTCATTGCCTGACCGACGGCAATGTCATCAAGGCCTCTCTCGCGCATCTCCTGCCGAATTCGCACAGGGCCAAACCCCCTTCCGGAGCGCGAACGCAGGTAACTATCCGCATACCTATAATCCGACTGCAGGTTTTCCTCTACGAGTCGTTGTAGCTCGGTATGGATTAGACCGTGATCATTAAAGCGCTTTTTGAGTTTCTGCTTTAGTTCGTGCAGCGAATGCTCGCGACGGGCCAAAAAGTTCATCGCCGCGATGCGTAGTTCGGCTGGGGTTACCGGCTGCTCGTCTCTCTGTGAGACCCCCTGTGAAGCACTCTCTGGAGCAACCTCCAAAAATTCCTCCGGAGAATCTGGCAAAGAACTCTGAGAAGTACTTACTGAAGGTTCCGGCGAACAGGTTTTTCCCGGTGTGTTTTCCAGAACTAAGATGTGGCCTGGCGAAGGATCAATAGACATAACATTCAGCATACAGTAAAAAAAAGGCGCCGGGAGCGAGGGTGGGATAAGTGGGTTCCCGGCGCCTGTGGTAAACGTTCAAGATGAAAAACTACCGAATAGGGTGCTAGTCCTCCCCGGCAGGCACTTCTTCGTCTGCATCTGCAGCAGCAGCTGCAGGCGGTTTTTCAGGGACATCAGGCGCCATAGTCTGTTCACGGATAATGGCTTCAATTTCGCTGGCGACCGCCGGGTTGTCCCCGAGGAACTTGGCCGCATTAGCCTTACCCTGACCGATCTTGTCGCCCTTGTAGGCGTACCAGGCACCGGCCTTGTCTATGAGGTTCAATTTCACACCCCAGTCGACCACTTCGCCCATGTGGAAGATGCCCTTACCGTACATAATCTGAAATTCAGCTTGCTTGAATGGCGGCGACACCTTGTTTTTTACAACTTTCACTCGGGTTTCGTTACCGATGACCTCGTCGCCATCCTTGACTGCGCCAATACGACGAATGTCCAGACGCACCGAAGAGTAAAACTTAAGCGCGTTACCGCCGGTCGTAGTTTCCGGGCTACCAAACATCACGCCAATCTTCATGCGGATCTGGTTAATGAATATCACTAGGCAATTAGATTGCTTGATGGCGCCTGTGAGCTTACGCATTGCCTGACTCAGTAGGCGCGCCTGCAGGCCAACGTGAGAAGCCCCCATCTCGCCTTCGATTTCTGCCTTGGGGGTTAGCGCCGCCACGGAGTCGACAACCAGTATGTCTATAGCGCCCGAGCGCACCAGCATTTCTACCACCTCCAGCGCCTGCTCACCGGTATCGGGCTGGGACATGAGGAGGTCTTCCATCTTCACGCCCAGCTTTTCTGCGTAGACCGGATCCAGCGCATGTTCCGCATCGATAAAGGCTGCTGTACCCCCTGCTTTCTGCGCCTCGGCTATGACCTGCAGGGTCAACGTGGTTTTACCGGACGATTCCGGCCCGTAAATTTCACAGATACGGCCCTTTGGCAGCCCGCCTATACCCAGGGCAATATCCAGCCCCAGAGAACCGGTGGAGATAGCAGGAATTGCCACACGCTGCTGATCGCCCATGCGCATGACCGTACCCTTGCCGAACTGACGCTCAATCTGGCTTAGCGCCGCATCCAGTGCTTTTCCCTTTTTTGCTTCCATGATTGTTACCCCTCTTATTGCAGCTATGCTGCTACCCGCCTTGTTATTTCCGACCAGTTTATTGCTCGTTGTGCCGGTTGACCCTCTAAGAGGCCGTGCCGATTTGCACTCTTTAGCACTCGCTTGCCATGCCTGTTGGCACGCCCAGCGATCTGGTAACCCTGTAGCCTGCTGGCAACCCTCTTCAGTTATCCAGCAAAACTACTGTATATATACTCAGTGGTTTGAAATCGGAATGCAAGCCCTAAAAGACACTTATTTCAGCCATAAGAATTCACCTGCCTGAAATCGCGACAGGTTGGCGCACAGGGTACGGAAGAGGCTTCAACCGGGCCGGTAGAGCAGTCAATCGAGCAGATGGGCCGATTCGAAGAGGAAACTTTGGCGCAATTGTGCCTGCACAGCAGGCGCCAGATCTGCCCAATGGCTTTTAAGCGCTCGCCAGACCACCACCTGAAAAGACTTCGCGACGCTGCGGAACGGCTGGCCCAGCAATTCGCCATCGTACAGGGAGCGACCCTGATCAAATGCCGCCTCGTTAAACAGGGTCTCCCCTCCTGTGAGCGCCTTGTCATAGGCGGACTCGTTCTGTGCCATCAGTGGCAAAAAAGTACGTCCGATGATTTCCAGTAGAGGCTGCAGGCTGTCCGAGGCATATACCTCCCCGGCCTGCGTAAGATGCTCTCCGGACTCTATCCTGCGCAACCATGCGAAAGTGTGCGGCGCTAACTCCGCCATCAACCGGGTTGCATCGCCGTCCACCAGGTTCATACCGAATTGACCATAGGCGCTGGCGTCGGCCAACGTAAACCGACCGCCTAGCAGGTAGGGCTGCCGTTCCAGCACATGTTCCATCGCGGCAAGATACGCGCGCCATGCCTCGTCAAGTAGTTCGTGCGTCGCAGGAAAACCAACGCGAGCCGGAGGCGTCAATGCTGGAGCAACACCGCACTCATACCCCGCCGGTGCCACGCTGAACAAATACGGGCAACGGCGTACCTGCCTTCGCGGCAATTGCCTGGCCATCACAGAGCCCGCACCCGGCGGTAATAGCGATGCATATTCACCCGCCGTGCGCTCACCCATAGGCGTGGTCCGGGCGGAGCCCACCCAACGCATATGGTGCACCATATACAGTCCGAACTCGTCGAAAGCCTCATCAATAAGGTGGCACAAAAAGGACTCCAACCCAGAGTCTGGCAGAAGTCTGGAGTCCGAAGTATCGGACTCATGATCCAGATGTCGCGCCAGCGAACTGGAGTCATAGAAAAAATCGCGCCCATCTCGGGTATAGAACGGGACCGAGGGATACTCGTCCAGCCCGGTAGCCATTGCCGGGAACCGGCGCACCGCACCGCGCTGCTTGGCTCGCTGCAAACGCCAGGCGGTGCGCATGGCCGCAACACGTCCTGCCTGCTGCGGCCAACGCTGCCAACTGCACCCGGTGTAATCCAGCAAGGCCTGCATCTTCAGTTGGTAAGGGGAAGCGGTCACTCCCCACAGGATATATTGCACGTTCATACGACCGCTCTGGCCACCGTTCCGCGTCAGTTCAGACTGACAGTTCAGACTGCAGGATGTCCAGCGTAGCTTCCATACCGCCATCACCGGCTGCAATAATGGCGGCGTTGAAGTCTGTGACTCCCGCATCCCGCAAACCCTGAATCGCCTCGCGTAAAGTCGCCTCGTCACCCACTATTGCCAGTTCAGCAGGACCTGCAACGCCCTCACGGTCGAGCATGGCACGGTAGGATGGCAGCATGCCGTAGATCTCCAAATCTTCAGCAATTTTGGCTCTAGCCGCAGCGGCATCATCGGTCAAACAAATAGGCAGGCCACAGACAATACGTGGGGTCGGCCTGCCAGCAGCCTCCGCCGCAGCGTTGATGTGAGGCGCGATATAGTCCTTGATGGTGTTAGGCCCGGTCATCCACGTAGTCGTGCCCTGGGAATGTGTACCGGCCAGTTTCAGCATGGCAGGGCCTAGCGCCGCTACCAATAGCGGCACTGCACCGGCATTGGGAATACCCAGCGCCAGCTTGGCCGTCAGTTGCTCTCCTTCAAAGTCTACAGCCTCGCCACGCAGCAATGGCCCGATGATGGACAGGTATTCCGCCATATGCCTGGCGGGCTGCGCATAGGACATGCCATACATACCTTCGATGACCAACTGGTGCGACAAACCAATACCCAGAGCAAAACGGTCGGAACAGGCCACTTGCGTGGTTACCGCCTGCTGCGCCAGCGCCGCAGGATGGCGTGGATAGGTCGGTGTCACTGCAGTCCCCAACTCAATACGATCAGTCTCCCAACCCAAAATTGCGCAGGTGCCCACTCCATCCATGCCGAAGATATTCGGCAACCAGACAGAGTCAAACCCTCTAGTTTCCGCATTTTGTGCAAACGAAACCAGTTCAGGCAGACTAAATGACGTCTCGGCGGTTGTGCCGGCGAATAGTCCAATACGCATTACAAATACTCCGATGTTTTGCCAGACGCGGGAAATTCGTCTGCAGCATGTGGAGCAACATTGTGCACTTTAGCTATTGGGCCTGTCGAGGGGCAGACGGGCGGACAACGCTATACTGTGGAAGGAATAGCCGAGCCATCATCCGCTACCGCATAGAACAGACAATCTGATTCAGCGATGCCCACATTGTTGGTAATCATAAACAATTTGAGGGGCTGCGCCGTATACAAACGCCCCTCTTCAACACGGACTATTTTTGCAACCGCACATCGACCGCCCATATCTTACGCCGTAAACAAGTTAGTAGCTGGGCCTTCAGCCCAGCCCAACAACGTGTCGGCAGGTACACCGCCGAAGTTGTGGTGCTCAATATCGGCACGCAGGGTAACGTCATGGCTGGCACAGGACGCCTCTCCATAGGTGAGAGTAACGTTCTCATTAAGCTCAAGCCGAATGGGGTCAACCAACAACTCCAAGCCCCAGTCTGCGTCTGGCCCAGAAAGAACCTTTTCTACAAGAAAGTATCGGCACAGCCCCTCAAAGGCGAGTTCATGGGCATCGTCATCAAGGCGTCCTCCCACCTCAATTGTAACTGTAGGATAGCTATGTTCGCTTATATCCATCAGTGCACCCAAGCCCAAATTGGAAACGATCAGGCGCTGCGTAAACAGGGAAGTCAGGGCGTCATGATGGCGATCCATATGTGTACAGACGCCAAAGGATGGACAGGCCAGATGAACGACTTAGGTACCGTGCCGTTTCCCGAAGTCGGAGACCGTGATAAGGGCGCTGGCGATGTCGACGGCGGCAGTGTCACCAAAACAGATGTCTTTGCCATCACAGCAAATTGGGAACTGGACTTCGCCACCTTCACGTCAATATCGCGGTCTTTAGTATTCTCAAATTACGGACAAGAAAAACACCCCGCACGATTACGGACTGGTTAATTGCCAGAGCCATCTAGCAACCACGGATAATACAGAGATCACCAACACCATCATCATCGGTATCTGCCTGATCAGTGTTAGGCGTAATGAGACAGTTATCACACACGTCGCCGACATTATCACCATCAGCATCCTCCTGTTGAGGATTGGCAACCAACGAACAATTGTCATCAACATCGGCCCAACCGTCGCCGTCGTCATCTGTGTCGCAAGCATTTCCTTCTAAATTGCCATCGGTATCGAGCTGGTCGGTGTTACCGTCAGAAGGACAGTTATCATCACCATCGGGTACTCCATCACCATCAATGTCGCCCAATGTGGTTAGCGTGAAAACATAACTGGCTGGAAGGGTATACCCATACGAGGGCGTTCTAATGGAAGCAGAATAGGAGCCGGGCCCGCATAATGCGGATTCAGTACAGTTAAAAATCGATTCGGATGTTCCAACTAATACGGATGCGTCGCCGATTACGCCAACATCCGAAGCCAATTTTACGTACCATGGAGCCGGTTGCGAGTGATTCCAGGCGAGTGAGATTGTAGCGCTCGCGAAGTAAAAGCCTTCTTCGACGGTAAACGTAAAGGTGTCTTGCTCGCCGTAAGTAACAAGGCTGCTTATGATTTCATTTTCGCCAAGAGCCAGTGCACCGACGTTGGCACCTGTTGAAGTGCCATCATCATTATAAATAACAGCCGCGGTACTGCTGACCGAAAGCAATGATGCGGCCATAGATGCCAGCAATAGCTGTGCTAAAAATTTCTGTTTCACTGAATTAGTCCTGCCTTATGTTATTCAGCACCTTAGCACTGATAATTACAGTAGCATAGGACAAATAAACGGCCTGTTGAGAGTGGATTTCCTCACTGATTCTGCTAACTGAACTGGAGAAATTCTCGAAATAACCACCGATTGCCCTCAAAAGTTGTTCGCTGAGGTGATCGCACAAGTCATATCCGTTAGAAGTATAAGCGGGATAAACGCTACTATCGCGTTCTCAAGGACCGCATTCGCATTGTCCGAATTCTCCACGGAAGTCGTGACTTACCAAAATTTCTAACTTAGTTTTATCGTAATCATCGGCAGTGGTGAATGCCACCGCTCTAAATCCTGCACCACAAACAGATTTTCCTATATAAGCATTTCGGTCGGACTCTATGGACGGGCTAGAAAAACCCGAGCGCTACTTCGCGATATTCGCAATTTCCTGCGGCACGGCGCTAATGGTAATGGATGGCGCTCTACCTAATGTCGCGCTGCCAACGATTGCGCGGGAGATGAACATTGATTCGTCCTCTGCGATTATGATCGTCAGCGTTTACCAGCTGGTATTGGTGATGACGCTGCTGCCCCTGTCTGCGCTGGGCAGCCGTATCGGTTTGAGAAAAATGTATCAACTGGGTCTCTGTGTCTTTATTGGCTCTGCACTGTTGTGCTTTCTAGCCCCCAACTTACCTCTACTGCTTGCGGCTCGCGCGCTGCAAGCGCTGGGTGCCGCCGCAGCTCTCAGTGTTGCCAGTGCCCTCGTACGTTCCATTTATCCCGCCAATCAATTGGGGCGTGGTATCGGCATTAACACAATAATCGTGGCCAGCGCTGCAGCCGTGGCACCCATTCTGGGGGGATACATCGTGTCCGTGCTGAACTGGCACTGGATATTTGTCGCAACCGTTCCGCTGGGTTTGCTGTCACTGGTAGTGGGTCAACGTGCCCTTCCCGACGTGGCGAGTCATGACCAG
>JBLFXU010000042.1:0-13489 GCA_047609575.1 Bacteroidia bacterium
CTATCTTCAAGTCTGAACTGAAGTCGATAAATTCACCGCCGTCACGTGCTTTTACGTCGTATTCCTGCGCCCAGATATTGGCGCCTATGCTGCCGCCCAGTGCGTCGGCTTGGGCTATTGATGTCACGCTCAGTAGGGCAATTGCGAAAGGAAGTTTCTTCATGGTGGGATACCTCAGGTAAAACCCGATGCTAACCCAGTGTATTGCGTTAAAGCTGTGCGAAATTGCCGCAATTTTGTGGTCTTTCTGTCACCCTGCGGTCTTGCCCTGATCCACCATATAGACTGCACCGTTGATCGCTTTTGCGTCCGCGGAGGCCAGAAACGCAATGACCGCAGCGATATCCTCGGGTTCAGACATGCCGCGTAAACCGGCCGAACGCAGAATCAAATCCCAGTCTGCCCCTTCCGGCGCGCCCACATTGGATATTTGCGGTGTATTGGTGCCCCCCGGGCACAGCGCATTCACGCGTACGCCGCTTTTTGCGAACTCCACGGCGAGGGATTTGGTGAGCCCAATCAAGCCGTGTTTAGCACTGCAATAGGTGGCGGAATAGGGTTGCCCCTCAACGCTGGCTAGCGAGCCGACGTTAACGATAGCGCCACTGTGCTCAAGCAGCGTTGGCATAGCAGCCTGGCACAGGAAGAAGGCGCCGCCAAGGTTGGTGGCAAGATCTTCCCTCCAAAGTTCAGCGGTAATGGTGTGTAGTGGGCGAAAGACATGCCTGCCGGCGCAGTTCACCAATACGTCCAGACGACCATGGGATTGAATGCACTGGGCTATAGCATTCTGGCATTCCTGCGCCGAGGTGATATCGCAGACCTGGGTTTGTATTTCCCCGCCGTCTGCCTGTATGTCGGCGGCTGTCGTTGCCAATCCTTCTGTGTCCCGTCCAATGCCATACACACTGGCGCCTTCGCTGGCGAGGCGCTTGGCGGTGGCAGCTCCAATGCCAGACGAGGCGCCGGTTACGAGTGCTACTGTGTCCGAGAATCGCTGCATGTAAGTGGTTCCTGCTAGCGAATTGGGCCTGACGCTGTCACGCGCTAATTTTCACCAGTACGTCGCGGCATTCCTGTGCGCTAATAAAGCGTGGACAAGGATAAGAGCCTCCCTCTGCTAATGCAGCGGAAATCAGCGCATCCATGTCAGCGGCTTGAATAACATCCGTTGTGCGGGGAATGCCGATCTCATCATTCAGGCTCTGTACGCGTTCAATGAGTTTGCGCGCCAGAGCCGCGTGGCCCTCGCTGGCTTCACCTATCTGGCAGTGCACTGCTATTTCTGCCATTTTTTCGGCAGCGTCAGCTTCCATGAGTTGCAGTACATGAGGCAGTACAAGTGCATTGCCCAAACCGTGGGGTACGCCGTACTTGGCGCCCAGGTTGTGCGAAATGGCGTGCACGTAACCCACTAGCGCGTTGGTGATGGCGAGTCCGCCATAGTATGAGGCCAGCGCCATTGCCTCGCGTGCCTGCAAGTTGTCGCCATTGCTACAGGCCTCAGCCAGGTTATCGAACACAAGCCGGCATGCGGCCAGGCCATAAGCGTCTGTATCGGATGATCCCCAACGGCCAATGTAAGACTCTATGGCATGGGTGAGCGCATCGATGCCCGTGGCGGCAGTGATGGCAGGTGGCAGTCCGCGCGAGATCTCGGGGTCCAGTGCTGCTGCCCTTGGAATCAGCGAAGTGTCGAGAACGGCGCCTTTGCTATGGGTCTCATTGTTTGAAATAACGGCAATGAATGTGGCCTCAGAACCGGTGCCGGCGGTGGAGGGTATAGCAAATAGCGGTACGGTTGGCTCATCGCATTTGCCAAAGCCAATGCAGTCTGCCGCCATGCAATTATTGGCCGCACCCAGGGCGATCACTTTTGCGGCATCAATGGAGGAGCCACCACCAAACGCCAGCACAGAATCGCAGCTATCGCTGTGGTAGCGCTTGATGCCAGCGTCGACAATTTGTTCTGTCGGGTCTGGTAGTACACCGTCGTAGACCACCGGTTCAACACCGGCGACGCGCAGTGCCTCCAGGGTAGGGGTGAGTAGGCCAAGTTCGAATAGCGGGCCGTCTGTCACTACGAGAATTTTCTTGTGGCCAAAGCGGCCGATAGCCTCTGCTAGCTGCAGGGCAGCGCCTGGGCCAACATAAGTCATTGGTTTAGGTTGGGGCTTGGCCATCGTTCTGCCAATCAGGGCCTGGGTTACGCGGTATAGTGGTTTTTTATAAAAAGCAGTCACGGTGCGGGTTCCTGTAAATAGAGACGCCCGAAAGATAGCGCAGTTTAGTCCCGTTGCCCAATCCTGCCCAGATGTTGATGTTGTAATGTCGGCGATGCAAGATTATATTGACATAGATTGTGTCAAAAACATAGGCTGATCAGGCCTTGATTACGATCACCAGCCAGCGCGTAGCGGTGAATCAAATACTACTGAATTGGATTGTTAGGGAGTGCCTATGAATACACTAGCCAAGCGTGTTGTCCTCACCCTGAGCCTGTTGCTGGTGACAGGCCTGCTCGCCTACCAGTTTCGCATTGAGATAGCGCTCAAGGGTGTTGGAGTGATGATGACGTACCGCTCGCCCGTAGGGCCCACACAAGAAGTTGTCTGGTCCTCAGCCGAGGGTTCCACTGCAGCTGCCCCCAGTGAGCGGCCACCCAATATTGTCCTAATTCTTGCCGATGACCTGGGCTGGAACGATATTACTTTGGGCGGTGGTGGGGTTGCTGCCGGTACCGTGCCCACGCCAAACATCGACTCTATCGCCCAAGAAGGCGTAAATTTCGTCAATGGTTACGCCGCAAATGGCACCTGCGCCCCTTCGCGGGCGGCGATTATGTCGGGCCGTTACGGCACCCGATTCGGGTTTGAGTTCACGCCTACGCCGCCGGGGATGATGCAGCTCATGGGCCTGGCCAGTGGTTCAGAGCGTTTGCGTCCCGCAGTGCGCTACCCGAACACCGAATCGGTGCCTTACGAAAATATGGGAATGCCGGCCTCGGAAGTCACGCTGGCGGAAGTGCTCGCTAAACAGGGCTACCACACCGCGCACATTGGTAAATGGCATCTGGGCCGGGACAACGGGATGTTACCCCACGATCAAGGCTTTGATGAGAGCCTGCTCATGGCCAGCGGTTTGTATTTACCCGAAAATCACCCCGACGTGGTGAATTCGAAGCAAGACTTTGATCCCATCGATCGATTCCTGTGGGCCGCAATGCGCTATGCAGCCTCGTTCAATGGCGGTACCGACTTTGAGCCCGAAGGCTACCTGACCGATTACTACACCCAGCAGGCGGTGGAGGTTATCGATGCAAACAAAGATCGCCCGTTTTTTCTGTATCTTGCGCACTGGGCACCGCATACACCGCTGCAGGCATGGCGAGCGGATTACGACGCGCTGTCGCATATCGAAAATCATCGGGAGCGGGTTTACGCTGCGATGATTCGCAGCCTGGACCGGGGCGTGGGGCAGGTACTGGAGGCGTTGGAGAAGAATGGGCTCACGGAGAACACGCTCGTGATGTTCACATCAGACAATGGCGGTGCCGGCTATATTGGGCTTCCTGAGGTGAACAGCCCCTTTCGTGGCTGGAAGATAACCTTGTTCGAAGGCGGCATCCATGTGCCGTTTATGGCCAAGTGGCCAGCGCGCATAGCGCCAGGTACGGAGTTTGGCGACCCTGTGCACCATTTTGATTTGTTCTCCACGGCGGCCGCAGCGGCGCAGGCGAACCTGCCCTCGGACAGGGTTATAGATGGTGTCGATCTGCTGCCCTATGTGAGCGGCGCGCGTGCAGGGGTGCCACACCGTGAACTGTTTTGGCGCAGCGGCGCGTCCCAGTCAGCCTTGGTAGATGGCTGGAAGTTGAACGTGAGTGATCCGCCCGGTCGAAACTGGTTGTTTGACCTGCGGGCTGACCCCACGGAGCAGCGAGACCTGTCTGGCGAACGGCCAGACAAGCTGGCCCAATTACAGGCTGCATTGGCCGCACATAATGCCGCGCAGGCAGCATCGGCCTGGCCCGCAATGGTCTCTTCGGCGATCAATATTGATAAGGATTTGAGCCAGCCTGATAGCCCTGATGACCAATTCATCTACTGGTCAAATTGACTGGTTTTCAATTGCGTGCACAATGGTCGTCTATTTAGACTGAGGGGTGAGTAATATGTTGTCTAGCCGTACTGCCATTTCGCATAAATATAGATCTTTGCCCACGGCCGTAGCGTTGTTAATGGCGTTGTTTTTACCTGTGAGTTCGGCGCAGGCCGAGGAGGAGTGGGAACTACAGAAAGACGATGAGGGTATCCAGCTCTATACACGAAAAGTCGCGAGTTCGCCTTTTCTAGAGGTCAAAGTTACCACGCGCATCAGCTCTCCAATGGAAAAACTGACCGAGGTCTTCGGCGATGGCAGTGGCTGCGCGCCATGGCGTAACAACTGCAAGTCATCCAAAGTGCTGCGGCAGGAGTCTGAGGCTGAGCGCTTTATTTACATGATTCTTGACCTGCCCTGGCCCATCTCCGATAGGGATTTGGTAGTGCGATCGCTAACGATTACTGATCTGGAATCTCAATCGACCACTGTCGATGCGTCTTCTGTAGAGGGCGAGTATCCCGAGCAGGACTATGTGCGCGCCATTTCGCGTGCGCAGTATCAAATGCACCTGGTAGAGCCTGGCGAAATTGATCTTACCTATACCGTGCACGTTGATCTGGGTGGAGATATCTCTCCGGGGTTGGTTAATTCCCAGCTGGCGTCGACTACCTTCAAGGAAATTGAGCAGTTGGTGAAGATGGCCGAAGGTTGATACGCCGCACGGCCTGATCCATTCACTGCGTCGCTGCGTAATTCCCTGCACTTACTACAGGGGCGTACGCAATGCGCAAATCAATGACAGTTTCAGCTCTCTGGCTGATGTGTCTGTTGTCAGGACTGGCAAACGGCAGTGAGCCGCAAAAACTGGAAAAGATCAAAACGGGAATCCTGCCCACGGGCGGGTTCTACAGTATCTATAAGGTGGCTTGCGCCGATAATAGCGTTGCCACCATCGGCGCGCTGAGCCGTCGAGGTGGCCCCTGGTGCGCTGGCGACGCCGGAGGATTGCAGTGCTTCAGGCGTTCTGTGGATGCTTCACAACGTGCCTGCTCTGCCGGTTCCCTGGCAGAGCGTGACGCGGATATCGATGCGCTGAACAAATACCAGTAACCTTACCCAACAGCCTGACGAGGCAAGAGTCGCTCGTGAGCCAGTCAGGTCCTTTTCCTGGCAGTTTCGCAGCAAGGCGTCACTGACCGGCTGGTCTGGCAGCGTCTAGCGGGTTAGGCTGTAGGCATGAAGCGTTTTTTAATTTTGGTCATTGCGGGGGGCCTGCTGCTTGCGGTAGGGAGCTCCTGGTATCTTTCCCAGCCGGTGATGGAAGGCAGGCTGGAGCCCACACTATTTGATCGGGTGTCTGTGGCGACAGTCGAAGAAGCGTTAACCCTTGCTCGCAGTCGCTCTGGAGCCGTGGTGCTGGTCACATCGGCAAATGCGGGGGGCGTCAGTGGGATAAACCTTGGCGGATTTGGCGAGCAGCCCTTTCTAGACACCCTCCATGCATTCTCCGAAATAGGTGAAGCCCGGCTAACCGTCATGGCCAGTGCCGCGGCAGATATCAGCCTGGACTGGCAAGAACTGGGCATGCCCATAGCCACCGGAGCGGCCCACATAGCTGCTGGTACCAACTACCACGCCCACGCGGAAGAAGTGGGCATGGAAGAGGGTCCATTTCTGTTTCCAAAACTTTCTGCGCCCACAGCCTGGAACAGCCCGGTGACGGCAGGGGGCAGGCTGGATTTTGAAGTGGAGCTTTGCGCTGTGCCCCTGACGGACCACACGGTAAACAAGCCTGCCCGGTTGGCTTACCTGTTGTGCGGCGACTATACCGATCGCTGGCAGTTGGTGCGGGACATTGATCTCGACGGAACGTTGGGTGTGACCGGTTTTCCTGTTGCTAAAGGGGGCGCCACTCGATTTCCACTGGGCGCCTTACTGGTGATCCCCCAGCGCGAAGACTTCTATCGACAGATAGAGTTGCGCCTGTACCTGAACGACCAGCTGCGCCAGCGCACTGGCGCTGACAAGATGATCTGGTCTCCTGGTGTCATCTTATCTAACGCGCTCGCCGATTGTGCAACAGCCTACGTGACGACTACCGGGACAGTGCAGATTTCAAACTGTGAACAGATACGGGCTCGCACGCTGTTGCTCACCGGTACGCCGGCGGGTGTGCTATTTGATGTTGGGACAATCTGGAACCCCTGGGTGTACCTGCGCCCCGGAGATGTTGTCACCAGCTTTGGCACCTACCTGGGCTACATGCGTAATGTTATCGCAGCGCCATGAGAGTGGTGGTGAAACTCCGCTACATATCCGGGGTCATATCGGGGACATTAACCAACTCCCGGGCCCCATAATGCACTCGCTGAAACGCACTTTTATTCTAGTTTGCTTAAGTATCGCATCTGCCACGGCATTGGCTGACCCCCGGCAGGACTATGAGCAGGCGTTGGTGCGTTGGGCGCAGGTGCTGACGCAACATGTGGACGAGCAGGGCAGGGTAGATTTTTCTGCCATCGCTGCGCAGCCTGCGCACTTGGAAAGTTATATAGAGGCTGTTGCAGACTATGGCCCTCGCACGGCTCCGGCGCAGTTCAACGATGCGGCTACGGTGCTTGCCTACCATATCAATACCTACAACGCACAGGCCATGTATGGCGTGATTGAGCGGGGAATACCCGAGGGTTTCGATAGTTTTTTTAAACGGACGTCCTTCTTTCGGCTGCGCACTGTGCTGATAGACGGTGAAGAAACCAACTTACAAAACTATGAAAATAAGGTCATTCGACCGCTGGGAGAACCGCGAGCGCACTTTGTACTGAATTGCATGGTGCGTGATTGTCCGCGTCTGCCGCGCAAACCATTTGTAGCCCAGAGTCTTGCAGAGGATCTTGAGATTGCAACGCGTGAGTTTTTTCAACACCCAGGCAAGCTGCATGTGGAACAAGGCGCACAAGTTGTTCGGCTTTCAGCCATTCTAGATTTCTATACGGAGGACTTTGTCGCCTCGGGCAAGGCAGCAGATTTACCTGCTTACGTGAATCGATATATCGATAAGCCGTTGCCAGCCGGTTATCGGGTAAAGTTCTTTGACTACGACTGGACGATCAACAAGCAACCGTGAGGTCAGAGTCGCTCCGGCTGGTGCCGGAGCGAGAGTCTATCGGTTCAGCTGATTTCTGAAGTACAGCTAGGGCAGGGTGAAGCCTTGATGGGGATTTCGGAAAAGCAGAGCCCGCAGTCTTTTGTGGTGGGATCTTCTGGCGCTGCTTCTTCCTCAGCCTTCATTTTGTTGATGCCGCGCACCAGCAGGAATACGGCGAAAGCGACAATGATAAAGCTCACCACGTTGTTTAGAAAAATACCGTAACTGATGGTTACCGCTCCAGCCTCTTTGGCGGCTTCCAGTGTGGCGCCCGAATTTTGGGTCGAAATATCGGGTGAAGTAGTTTGCTTTAGCTATTGTTTTTAGGCTTGCGTAGAGGCGCGAGCAGCATTTTGTCCAGCCGGGAGTCACTTTGCTCGCGGCGATATTCCAGCCCAAGGCGCCGATGTTCGTGTTCGTCGAAATCCCAGCGCTTGGCCGTGCCAAATAAGTAGTCGTACCAGGGCACGATGCTGCCGTAGTTGCTGTTGGTGAATTTAACGTCGCTGGAGTGATGTACGCGGTGAAAATCGGGTGTGACGACAAACAGTCGCAAAACGTTGTCGAGCTTTTGTGGCAGGCGAACATTACTGTGACTGAATACGCTGAGAAAGATGTAGATCGCCTGATGTGTCAGGGCCGCCGCTATTGGTACACTCAGGAACAAGATGAGCGGTAGGACGATCGGCATGAACACCAGGGGTTCCAGAGGATGATGTCGGTAACTTGTGCTGATATCCACATCCACGTCGCTATGGTGCACCGCATGCATCGCCCACAGCCATCGAATGTGGTGGAAGAGTATATGGGACAGATAGCTGATCAGTTGGGACAAGGCCAGCAATACCAGCAGCGGTAGCCAGAAAGCGTCCTGCTGGTCGCTGAACAAACCAATTCGAAGCAGCGCCGCCGATTGGGACACAGCCAGTACCATGAGGCCGGTCGCCAGGTGCGACAGAAACCCCGTGGTGATTGCGAGGGACAGGTTATTACTCCAGCGCCAGATCAGTGGTTGCGTGAGTGTGCGTCGTGGCCAGAACATTTCCCCGGCCATCCACACCGCCAGTGACGAGGCTGTCATGATTAGCGCCAGCAACATGCCCTGATCAATAAGCATTAACCAATCCCTATCGGCTTAATCGCCCTGCGGTAGTGATTGGGTTGCTGAGGTTCGGGCAGTTGCTTGATCGCCATCACATTGTAGGTGATCATGCAGTCAGTTTGGGGTTGGAGTAATTGCATTGCCCAGATTCTATGCCGCACGCCGTGCTACCACAAGGCGCTCGCCATTTTAACAGCACGGGAGATTACAGCAGTGATTGGTCGACTAATAATAGGCGCACTGACGCTTTCGGTTTTTGCTGCGCAGCAATCTGCTCTTGCCGCTCCCTACGAGGACGCTGATTGGACGCGCTCTGCCGGAAACTTGAACATTTCCCTGTATGCCTTTCGCGATCAGAACCGTAACGGTGTGTATGACGTGGGTGACCTGCCAATGGCAGGCGTGGTTGTTGAGTTGGGCAAGCCCGATGGTTCTATTGTCCAGACAAGCTCTAATATTAATGGCTATGCAAATTTCAAGATGGCAATGAACAGTGACAAACACCCGGTTACCGAAGCGGGTGGGCTCTATCAGTTTGAGGTTTTGCCGCCCCCGGGCTGGAAAGTCAGTTCTGGAAACACGGTGCAGGAATCCCGTTTTCTAGCCAAGAAGGGCTCTGTGGCAGGCATTGTGGCAGAACATGCCCCGAACTGGGTGGGCCTGGTACAGGATCTGGAAATACGCGGCCGGGTGGTTGGCCCGGGTGAGGCACCGCTGCCCGGCGACGTGGCAGTGACACTGGTCGCTGCTGATGGCGAAACCCGCGCGTTAGATCTGGCGGCCAACGGTGGATTCAGCTCCGCGGTAGATGCGGGTGATTACCAGCTGGAATTCTCCAGCGCCTCCCTGAACTGGACACTACAGCGCGACATACACATGGCTAACGACCCCGTCGAATTGGTCACCATTGAGGCAGGTGCCCCACATCCAGAGCCGCAACCAAAAGCGGTACTGGAAACGTTTGATTGGCTCAATCGGTCCATCATCGAGAAAATACCGAACAAGCACGATGGCCTAAACTGGGACTACCTATTGGCGGTGCACAATCAGCAGTACAACGGCCCGGGTTATGTCAATGGACTGACCAGTGGCCACGCGGTGGCTTATAACAGCTCTGGCCATCCCGTTACTATCAGTGCGTTGGAAGGCGAGGTGTTCGAGTTTGTCGGGGGATATTTCTCCGTCGCTTGGAACAATGCCCAGGGTGAAATTCTCGATGTGACGGCCTGGCGCGGCGACCAGCGTGTTGCCATTCACGAGCTGAAGCTTTCCTATCTGGGCCCCGTTTGGCTGGATGCTGACCTGCGTGGGATTGATAAACTGACACTTTCCAGCCGGCACTACTGGCAGTTTGTTGCGGATGATTTGCGCTTCAGGGTTTCCGGCTCCGCCTTGACTGGTTCGAAGGCTGATTAGTCCGAGTGCTAACCAGTTCAAAGGCTGACTAGCTCGAATGCACACTAGTTCGAATGCAGACTAAGCTCCGCTGGGCCATCGCTGGAATGGCGTTGGTGCTGGTGTCTGCTTGCTCCTCTCCTGATTCAGCGGCCCCACCGTTGCCTGATGTGCACCTTGCCAATGTCCCCAACCTGTCCCAGTCCGGGGGAGGATTCGATGAGGATACCTACGACCCCGAGCAGTTATGCGCGCCGGTGGCGGTGTCAAACTCGTTAATGTGGCTGCAGGCAAACAGCGATCCAGGTGATCAGCTTGCTTTGGTCAATCGATTGGCAAGTACCCGCTACATGCTCACCAGTCCCAGCGTGGGAACAGGCCCCGCCGGTGTCATTCGTGGTGTCCGCTGGTATCTGGGCGAACAGGGCATGGCGTTCAGTTCTCTTGGCTATACCGGGCTACGAGACGTATCCACTGAGCTTATAGGGGAGGGTGATCTGTCCCTGGCGTGGCTACACAGTGGCGTGAACAGTCAATCAGCCGTGTGGGTGAATTTTGGCTGGTATGAAGAGGTTATGCCCGGGACCTATCGGCGTAAGGGCGGACATTGGATGACGCTGGTGGGTTTCGACGGCGGTAAACTGGTGCTGCATGATCCGGCGGACGGATCTGTGGTTACTATGCCGGTCACTGTTCGACCGTGGCGCTTGTTGCGATTAGAGAGTTGGAAGCTGGCTGGGCACATCCTGGAAGTGCCCGCAAAACAGGCACATCGAGGCGATTATGCGCTTATCGATGGTGCGGTAAAACTGGTACTGGCCCCCGAGGTTGACAGGGGGCCATAAGAAAAGCCAGATAGGGTTTAGAGGTCGAAACAGCCGCCGCCATTGCCGCCTTGCAGGCCACCATTACCGCCATTGGTAAAGGGGCAGCAAACAAACACCTCGCAGCGATCATTTGGTTGGAGCACGGTTCCGTCGCTGCCTTCGTCGCTACAGGTGCCTCTGAAAGAGCCGCCGTTGCCACCCCCGTTAGGCATGCCGCCATTGCTGTTGGCGCCGCTCATAATGCCGCCATTCAATTCATCATCGATAATGTAGCAAGGCGCATCGGCAGAAATATCCTTGATTTGCTGCGGCAGGCTGGTGTCATTGAGGACCGAATTGAAGCCATTGAATGGTATCTCTACGGTACCGCCAGCGCTCTTGCTCATTAACACAGACGCCCCTACTGCCTGCGCTTCGTTAATCAATGTGATACCGCCGCCGGCTGCAGCAATGGCGCCAGTTAACGTGGCGGCTATAACAAATGTGCTGCCTTGGCGTGAGCGGTCCTTGAAGAATCGAAGTGAAACCAATCCGAGCAGAACAGAAAGCACCACCAAACCTGCACCGCCTAGCATGGGCACGCCTGAGATGACCGGGGAGTGGGTGATGCTGCCAACGCCAGCGGCCAAAACCTGTGTTGCAAAAAGAGAGAGTAAAGTAAGGGCGCTGGCGCGACCTGCGAGTGTCAGAGTATTTTTCATTATATCGCCTCCTTGTGGATGTTGAGGGAATTTTAGGTCTGTCTGTTGTGTAATGCAACGCCTGATCCGGGCAGATAATCCCGTGTATGAAGGGATAGAGCGTGTCAGGGGGAAACATAGCCCGGTGTGTGAGAGCGACACAGGGAGAGACGGGGGAAGGGGGAAGGGGGAAGGGAGAGGTCAGCCGCCGCACGCCTGACCTTCTGAGCCGTCGCCTCTCCAATAGAAGGCGTTGGCAGGGTGCTAGCTACTTCTCGTCGAAACAGCCGCCGCCATTGCCGCCATTGGGTCCATCGCAGCAGACGGAGATGTCACAGAAATCGCCTGGCTGCAGTACCGTGCCAGGCTTGTCGTCACAGGCGCCACGGAACGTACCGCCATTACCGCCGTTTCCACCATTGCCCAGAGACATTACCCTGAAAACCTGCAGTTCACAGCCTTCGTTCAGGGAAATCCGTGTGATTTCCTGTGCAGTTCCCGCTGCGTTGATCACAGAATTGAAGCCCTCAAAGGGGATGGTGATTTTGCCGCCGGAAAGCTCTGTCAGCTGAATGCCGTTGAACTGTGCCTCGGCATCACTGATCAGCTTCAGGCCACCGCCGGCAGAGGCTACGGCACCCGCCATGGCTGCGACTATGAGGAATGAGCCACTGCGACCGCGCTCTTTTAGAAAACGCAGTGAGAGCAGGCCAAGCAGGGCCGACAGCACGATCAGGCCCGCGCCGCCTAGCAGGGGTACGGCGTTGGCAGTCGGTTCGTGGCTGATTGAGCCCACACCGTTACCCGCGAAAACTTGTTGGGAGACGATTAACAGGGCGAAAAGCGCCGGTACTTTGCGAGACAGCATCGTTACAGTTTTCATTGCATATTCCTTTTGAGGTCTTGTTGGCCAGGCGAGGGCATTCTCGGGTCAAAGTGGCCCTCGCAGGGACCAAAATGCGCAGGCGAGTTTAGTGCACCCAGTACTCTCGGTCAGTCGCCAGTTTGCTGCATTAAATGCACATTGCGGCATTGGCAGATAGCTATGACGCGCGGGTGCATTTTTTACAAGGTTTGCCGGTGGCGGCCGATTCACTCGCGCTCGCAACGTTGCTTTTTGCTCCGAAGTGCTACCGCGTGTTGGAGGTTTTGACGCTATTCATGAGTCGGTGTTCAAACAGAGTTTCACGGTTTAATAGCCAGGGCACTTACGTGCGGAGCCCTGACTATTCCACTTTGGATCGCTCTACCTAAAAGGTATATCGCAATCCTGCTTCCAGTGAGGCACCAGCCTCTGGCGCAACGTTGCGCAAAAAGGATGTGCTGAGGCGAATTTCTTCGTCCGTGAAGTTCTTCCACTTCACGAAAAACAGCATTTCCTGGTCCCCGCTCAGCTCCAGCGTGTAGTCCGCGCCGAGATCCCAGCGGGTATAGCCGTCGGTCTCGGTTTCGAACTCACCTTGACGATCCTGGTTGGTGGCGCGCTGGACACCGATCCATGCACCCAGGTTGTCGGTATTCCACTGCAGCGATGCGCCGATACGTTCAGTGGGTAGCCGCGGTACGTCACCGCTCTCGTCAAATTCCCCTCGAATGGCATCCCCGGTGACACGCAGTGACAGATCGCCGCCGTGCGTATTGAGCAGGTGTATGTCGCTGGTGAGTTCCAGGCCGTAGAAGTCTGCATCCTCCTGGGCATACTGGTAGATTGGGGTTTCGTCACTCTCCTGCCCGGTATTGAACAGGAAAATATAGTCCTCGAAGTAGTTGTAGAACACCGCAACCTGGACGAAACTGCGATCGCCTTGCCAGGTCAGGGACAGGTCTACGTTTTGCGAAACCTCCTCATCCATCTCAGCGTCGCCGATCTCGATGAGACCTGTGGCGCCGTGCACCACCAGATCTGCTTCAGTTTGTGCATCGATATTCGAGTACAACTCCTCGGTTGACGGTGCCCGTTCAGCCCGCGAAAGGGCCATGCCGGTCGTCCAGCCGTCCCCCAGATCCCACAAAGCCGCGCCGGAAATGCTGAAGTTGACGAAGTCTTCTTTCTCGCCGCGCACTGCATCCGGATCGCGCTCCACATAATCGCCACGCAGGCCAAACTCCAGGGTGAGGTCATCGAGGTGGAAATCCTCTAGCAGGAATAGCCCGGCCTCGACACTGTCCGTGGTGGGCACGTACGCTTCATCGCCGACCGCGGAGAATTCATCGGCCAGTACCTGCAGTCCCA
>JBLFXU010000043.1:0-13369 GCA_047609575.1 Bacteroidia bacterium
AAATTTAGGCGATTCTGACATAATTGCGCCCCCAGATGACTTAGAACGGGTAGCCCGGACCATGACCACCGGCGCCTGAAAATGACAGGAAGAATAATGACCGTAGATATCCAGACCGCCCAGGAATTCACGGACCTACCTCCCTCCAGGTTGATTGAGGAGTCGCTGCGGCGTGATGAGGGCATATTGTCGGATACCGGCGCACTGCTAGTCACCACCGGCAAGCGCACCGGCCGCTCTCCCGCTGACCGTTTTGTCGTTAAGGAGCCAAGCACTGAAGAGAGCATCGATTGGGGTAGCGTCAACCGCCCCTTCGAGCAGGGCAAGTTTGACGCCCTGTGGGATCGCGTAGAGTCTTACCTTGCCACTCGCGACCGTTTTGTCTCGCAGCTACACGTAGGCGAGCACAGCGACCACTATATTCCAGTCCGGGTCGCGACTGAGACAGCCTGGCAATCCCTGTTCGGCCGCAACATGTTCATTCGCCCCGAGCATTACAACGGCGGTCGCAAGCCGGAGTGGAACATTCTCAATGTCGCCAGCTTTGTCTGCGAGCCAGAGCGCGATGGCACCCATTCAGATGGCGTTGTCATTATTAACTTTGCCCAGCGCAAAGTTTTATTGGCCGGAATGCGTTACGCCGGGGAAATGAAAAAATCTATGTTCTCCGTGCAGAACTTCCTGCTGCCAGAAAAAGACGTGATGCCCATGCATTGCAGCGCCAATGTTGGCGAAGAGGGCGACACTACATTGTTCTTTGGCCTCTCCGGCACCGGCAAGACCACACTATCAGCAGACCCGGATCGCTACCTGATCGGCGATGATGAACACGGTTGGGCCAAGGGCTCTGTCTTTAACCTGGAGGGTGGCTGCTACGCCAAGACCATCGACCTGAGCCAGAAAAATGAACCCGTCATCTGGGATGCCATCCGGTTCGGCGCCATTATCGAAAATGTCGTGCTGAACGATAGTCGCCATGCTGACTATTGCGATACCAGCCTGTCGGAGAATGGCCGCTGCTGCTATCCGCTGGAGCACGTCGATAAGCGTACCGACACCAATTCCGGTGGCGAGCCAAAATGCGTGATTTTCCTGACCTGTGACGTTTCAGGCGTACTACCGCCCGTTTCCATCCTGTCTAAAGAAGCCGCCGCCTATCACTTCCTGAGCGGCTATACCGCGCGGGTTGGCTCCACTGAATTGGGCGGAGAAGCAGGTATTCACCCAACCTTCTCTACGTGTTTCGGTGCCCCCTTCATGCCGCGCCCGGCTGGCGACTACGCTGAATTGCTGATGAAGCGAATCGAAGATTTCGATAGCCAGGTATATCTGGTTAACACCGGCTGGGCCGGAGGCTCAGGCGCGCCTGGCGGTACGGGGAAGCGTTTCCCGATTCCCGTAACCCGTGCGGTGGTCAATGCCTGCCAGACTGGCGTCCTTATGACCGCGTCGACCAAGCACATCGACACGCTCAACCTGGACTTCCCCACAGAAATCCCCGGCGTCGATAGCAAGTACGTCGATCCGGTCAGCGGCTGGGGAGACGAGGCTGCGTACAATGAGCAGGCCGGCAAGCTCGCAGCCCTGTTTGTAGACAACATCACCAAGTTCGACGTGTCCGACGCCATTGTTGCCGCTGGACCAAAAGCCGATTAACACGCTTTACGGTTGAGAAATAGAACGGGCGAGGATTTAGTCGCCAAAAAAAGCCCGCATTTAGCGGGCTTTTTTTATCTGAAAACACTGCGTCTGTAATTACAAAAAAGCTCTAAACCCCGTCTATTGCATCCGGCAACGATTGCTTGCGGCCCAGTACTTTTGACGCAACCTGTTCTCCCATCAAGTACAGAGAAGGCACAAGAATCAGTGTCACCCCCGTGGCAAACAACACGCCGAAGGCCAGGGAGATCACTGTGGGAATCAGGAACTGCGCTTGAATACTGGTCTCGAACATTATTGGCAGCAGTCCAACAAACGTGGTCAGAGACGTCAGTATTATCGGCCTGAAGCGGTCCTGCGAGCCCTGTAAAAGGGACTCCAGAAGGCCATGACCGGACGCCCGCAATTGGTTGATTCGGTCTATCAGCACCAGATTGTCATTCACCACAACTCCGGCTGCTGCAATCACCCCCATCAGGGAGAACATGCTGATTTGCCAGTTAGTGATAACGTGACCATAGATAGCGCCCATGATGCCAAAGGGCACCGCGGTTAGAACCAACAACGGCTGAAAGTACGAACGGAACGGAATCGCCATCAACGCGTAGACAATCAGCATGGACAACCCCATGTACTGCAGTAATGCGCTCAGGAACGCACTTTCTTCCTGCAGCTCACCGTCCAAATTCAGGTCCAGTGTGGGATAGCGCTCGCGCAAGGACGGCAGTTGGTTCTCAACAATGTCATTGACCACAGCACGCGGGTCCGCCACGCCACGGGCAACATCGGCTGTGATTTCCAATGTCCGCTTGCGGTCCAGCCGATCTATGGTGAGGTAGCCCGGGCGGTACTGCACCTGCGCCACGGTGTCGAAGGGTACTTCATCACCCGCGGGGCTGCGCACTCGCATTTCGCTCAAGCTGTCGACGGACAGTCTTTCGCGCTCGGGGTAGCGCACCATCACACGAACATCTTCACGCGGCCTGGGTATGCGCTGCGCCTCGGCACCGTAAAACGCTTCTCGCACCTGACGCGCAAGATCTGCCAGTGTCACCGATAAATTCTCGGCGGCCGGCTTAAGCCCAAGCTCTATTTCTTCACGAGGAGACTGCAGAGAATCGCTCACGTTGTAGACGCCCGGGTACGCTTCAAGTACGGCGCGCAACTCATCCGAAACGCTCTGCAACTCGGTCAGCGAATCCGAAGCCAGTCTAAGACTAATGGGGCTGCCAATATCATTCAGTGTGAAACTGACATCATAATTCTCAACCGGACCTACATCGCCGATTAGCTCACGAAAGCGCTCAGACACTTCTTCTACATCAACCTCCGGAGCTGGTGCCTGCACCCACGCACGTACCGTGGTTTCGTCCGCTACCGTGAAAATATGCCCCAGCACTGTTTCATACTGCACATATCGAGGGTCTGAGTTGTACTCAACCTTCAGCTGCGCTGCGGCCAGCTGTACTTTCTCCAAGACTTTAAGGCTCGCCGAGTATGGCCCGCCCTCGGGCAACCGAATGTCCACTTCAACATAGTCAGCGCGCACATCCGGGAAAAAGCCTTGTTTAATCCAGCCACCGGCGTATAAGCCAATGCTAAGCAACAAAGCAACAAAAAACAGAGACGACACAACCAAATTATTGCTCAGGCAACGCGCCAGAAACGGGCGGTACCTATCCCGCGCAAAGTCTGTCATACCCGTGGCAAACTTCAGACGAAAAACCTCCAGATTGCGCACGAACTCATACTTGCTGGGTCTTAACGGCCGCATATGGGCCAAATGGGCAGGTAGGATGAACATGCATTCCACCAAGGAGAATGCCAACGCAAGGATAATAACAACCGGCAAAGGAATCCCTACTTTTGCCATCTCTCCAGGCAAAAACAACATAGGCGCCACAAAAATCATGGTAGAAAGCACGGCAAAGACCACAGGCGTAACCACCCCGCGCGCGCCTTGCACTGCGCCCTTGGCACCGGCCTCACCGGCCGCCTGATGAGAGTGGACCGATTCGCCAACAATAATGGCATCGTCCACCACAATTCCCAGCACCATCAGCAACGCCATCAACGAAATCATATTCAAGGTCACGCCCGTGTAAGGCAGAACCAGAAACGTTCCCATAAAGGCAACGCCGATACCGATACATACCCACAGGGCCAACAGCGGCCTCAGAAACAACATAAGCACGATGAACACCAGCACCAGTCCACCAATACCATTCTTGATCAACATGCTGGTTCTTTCGCGGAACGGGTCTGCTTCATCACGCCAGATCTCCAGCGACACACCCGGTGGCAGCTTGCTGCGGGTCTCCTCGACCCAGGCGTGCACCACTTCACTCGTAGAAAGCGTGTTGGGATTGGATGTGACATAGACGTGTAGGTTGTGCGCGGGCATACTATTGAAACGCACCTCCGTTTCACGATCTTCAAAACCATCCCGCACCGTCGCCACATCGCCAACGACCAACTGTGTCCCGTCGCGGGTGCTCAGCAGGGGAATACTCTCGAAATCGCGCCTATCGTAGGCCTGCCCCCGAGTCTGCAGTTGGATATCGCCGTCTGCTGACTTGATCGAGCCCGCTGGCAGGTTCAGCGAAGAGCCTCGAATCGCACCGACCACGTCAGCGAAAGTGAGACCGTAGCGGCGCAGCGTCAGTTCAGAGACTTCCACCGAAACTTCGTAGGGTCTGGGCGTGCTCAGGTCCACCACAGACACATGAGGCTGAGATGACAAATCGTCCCGCAGGCGCTCCCCGAGTTCCTTCAGATTACGCTCACCAATCGCGCCAGCGAGCGTCACCATTACCATACGATGCCGGTGTGCCAGCTCGGTGACCACAGGCCGTTCAGCATCCGCTGGAAAAGTTGAAATTGCATCGACGCGGGTCTTCACCTCAGCGGTGAGTCGCTGCATGTCATAGCCCGGTTCAGCTTCTATTCTCACCGTACCCAACCCTTGGCGGGCGGTAGAGCGAATTTCCTTTACACCATTAAGATCATGTACGGCCTCTTCGATGCGCTTACATATCTGCTGCTCTACTTCACTGGGCCCCGCTCCACGATAAGGCATGGTGACGCTGACAATGTTTAGCTCAATATCCGGAAAGTACTTCTTATCCATGGTGGGGATGGCGAGTACGCCGCCAATAACCAGAAACACCATGAGCAGGTTCGCCGCAATGGGGTTATGTACAAACCATCGAATTGGGCCGCCCATGATCAGGAACCTCCGTCCGCTATTTTGGTTTCTGCACTGACGCGCACCGGCATGCCGACGACCAGGCGCGGCGTTTCGCGGACTATCACGCGATCTCCCTGCTCCAGGCCCTGCACCCAAACTTTATCTGCAGTACTGTCCAATACCCGCACCGGCCGCAGTTGCGCGCGCTTCTGACTATCCACAATCATCACCGTGCCATCGTTACGCAGCGCGCTTTCGGGCAATTCCGATACCGCTTGCAACTGCCGCCCTGTAATCCTTGCATTCACAAAGAGACCCGGAGACAGTGGCGGCCGTTCACTGCCCTCTTCACGCGCGAAGGGTTTAGACACCTCCGCCACCGCGTAGACCACTCGACTGTTTTCATCAATGCTGGCATCGGTGCGCACAATTCGCCCTTGCCATTGCCATTCATTATCGGCAAAACGGGTGCTCAAGATCACTGCTGCACCAACAGGAGCCGCCTGGGAAACATCGTTGTAACTCAAGGGCAGGTCCAGTAAGGCAACCTGCTGGTCCGTCAACGGTAACCGCACCTGGGCAACATCTGTATCGTAAACGCTAGCAACAACAGTACCCGGCGATACAAACTGTCCAAGGTCGACATTCTTCTCCATCACTCGGCCATTAAAGGGGCCGCGGATTTCGGTCCGGGAGAAGTTCAGCTGCGCGGACGCAAGGTCCGCCTCGGAGGCCCGCAGTGCCGCCTTTGCCGATGCTATCTGTGGCTCGCGTAAAAACAGCGCATTGGCTTTGACTGTACCCAGATCACGCCACTCCCTCTTTGCCTGTAAGGCACGGCCTTCCTCTTCTGCCAGTCTCTGCTGCGATGCAGCCACCTGAGACTCGGCCCGGGCGATAGCAAAGCGATAGTCCACATCCTCAATCTTGACCAACATCTCTTGCGCAGTAAAAAAAGCGCCGGAAGCGAATGTTCCGGCCACACTCTCCACCAATCCACCCACCTGGCTAACCAGTTTGATTTCGCGCAGCGGCCGCACTGTACCTTGGGTATGCACAGCAAGAGCACGCTCCCGCGGTGCAGCGCTGATGGTTTCTACCATAGGGGGCAGCAATTCAGGGGCCGATTGGGGCTCCGGGCGCGGCTTGCCAACCAGCAGGCCATATGTGGCGGCACCACCCAATAACAGCACCAAAACTGCCCAGAGTCCATTGCGAGTCCGGGTATGAACCATTGCGCTTCCTTTAGTGACGGGCGAACAAGACTACTCGGCAAAGTTAAACCGAAGGTTAAGTATTCTACCGCGTTTATTCGGCAGCTGTAGGACTGACCGTAGCAATCCCGGACAGTTCAAGAAAGTCGATACGCAAGATAGCGGTACAGAGATCAAAATAGTTGCATCGCAAGAGTAAGCTTCAAGAAAGTAAAACGACATGGAGGCGGATGCACCGAGCTGATTCAGAGCACTGATTCACTGAAATACAGACAGTCTCTTGATACGCCCCGCTACCAGACAAACAATCACTAGGCCTTGAAGGCCCCGCAGCACCACAACTGGAGACGAGCTGCCATCAGCCCTTGCCTGCGTTGCATCCAGTAGCGGGTAGCCATGTTACCAGCTGTACTGAGGCGGACTAATTCGTCGCGGCTTGTAGCACATAATCTGCACTTTCTGTGATGCCCTTTGAGAACCCGCACATAACGCAAGCCTGCCTGCCCGGCAGACCTGATGTGGGATCGAACAAGTTCCTGCGTCAGGGGTTATTGCAAAGAGCCTGATTCATGATTGCCAGTGTCCAGGGCGATGCATCGCTTAGCTCCGCACTGAGTACTATTGGCGCAACAAGGGTGCCATTGCCGGACGGTACGGCAGGATCGCCAATAGTGGTTGCAGGTGCAGGATCTGTAACCACCAGAATAGCTGATTCTACATCAACAGCCTGTACTGCCACTTCGTCGATATAAAGCGTCAGGCTAATGCTATCAATTGGCGCAAAGTTGGAGACCTTGCGATGAAACTTGCCAGTGATAACCACATTGTGACAAGCATTGGCGTTGCTAATGTCGCCAAACAGACTCACCGGGCCAAAATTGGCCGTTACTGTATTACCAGAGCGATGCATATCCCAAACGTTAGGCTGCATAACAATCTGTCCATCCAATTGGTCCGGCACACCAATACCAAACGTGAACCGACCATTGCCCGGGGTGCGCAGAAAGTCCCTGCCACTCAAGACACCGCCGCCATTTGCACTCGGCGTATAGTTGGTCTGCACTTCGTGCACATCCCTGTACCAGTCTTCGTAGCCCTGGGTCATCAGCGCCACTTGTGCCGGCGGCTGTGGCAGCAATTCCGTGGTCGCAGTGGGATCGAGCAGCAAATCATAAATTTGCAGCGGTATTTCGAAACCGAAAAAGGGGAACCATTGAGTAAGCCGCCAGCGGCCATCGGCCGACAGAACACCATACGTAACATCATTTAAGGCTTCCCAGTATAAATCTCGCTGTGGCGCCGACGCCGTTTGCTCGATTCGCTGGTAAAAGCTGACGCCGTCCAGATCGACCGGCGCGGAGGCACCGATGGCTTCCAGCAAGGTGGGGTAAATGTCCTGGATGCTGATGGTATCGTCTATTATCTGGCCATTGAGCCCGGCGTCGGGCCAAAGAACCAGCAGCGGTGTACGCAAACCGCCCTCTGTCATTGTCGTCTTTGAGCCATAGAAGGGATAATTATTATCCAACTCTGCATTCGTGCCCCCATTGTCGCTGACAATGACAATGATGGTGTCCTGTTTCGCGCCTATCGCCTCCAAATGCGAGATTATCTGGCCAATGTTGTCATCCATCTGGTTGACCAGTGCCTGATACTTACCCGCGTCTGTATCAGGATACAAAGCAGCAAACTCCGCAGCGGGTTGAATCGGGGCATGCGGGGCATAGAACCAGAGATTAAGAAACCAGGCAGTATTGGAGGCATGCAAGTCATCTATTACCTCAATGGCCTTATCCGTCAAAACCGTCTCCAGATGCCCCGGAAACTGCTGGCTCACAACAGAATCACCCTCAAGATAGGGGTCTAGATAAGTCGGGTTAAGCGGCACGTATTCAGTACCAGACTGAACATCCGCCAGACGCCATTGATTGACAAAACCGAACCAGTGATCAAAGCCCTGGTAATCCGGCCAACTCTGTCGATGCAAATCGCCTATATGCCATTTGCCGATATGCCAGGTGGAATAGCCCTCCTGCTGCAGCCGTTCTGGCATGGTGACGATATCAGTAGAAATCCCAGGGCCACTGGCTGTGAAGCCCATGCGTTCCGGAAACAACCCAGTGAGCAATGCCGCCCGCGCGGGAGAGCACACCGAGGCTGCGTAGTGACGGGTAAAGCGCACGCCCTCCTGCGCGATCTGGTCCAGATTAGGCGTATCAATATTGGTATTGCCGTTGTTAATGGCCAGATCATTATTGCCTAGATCATCCATCACAATCATCAGGATGTTTGGCTTGCCGGTGGGATTGGGATCCAGACGATCCCAGATACCATCGCCATCGGTATCCACATCGACCTCATCGGGTGCACGATAGCTCTCGTCTTGAGCAGCGAGGAGCGACTGTCCCAGCGCGCGCAGGTCTGTGGTGTAACCCGGATCAACAGGGTAGGTGGTCAGGTCCACATCATAGATCGCCCCCAACCATACCAGCTGCGCCAGGTCAGTCAGGATGTCGCCGGGATTACCTGCCGTGTCGCTGAACACCGACTCGGACGTCAGGCCGATCAGCCCGGTGACATCAGGGAGTGCCCCCTGATCATATAAATTGTACAGCGCAACAGCACTTGCCCCGTCCGGGACAGAGTAAAAATCCACTCCCGGCCACCTGATACGCAAGCTATCAATAAGATTTTGAATCGGTTGCCGGCGTGTATCGTTATAATCCACCTCATATTGCGCAGCACTCACCGAACCAGGGTTGCCATTCCATGGTTGCGTGATAAAAAAGCGTGTGTCCGGATTCTGGGCCAGCGCATATTGGATCCAGGGGTTATAGCCAAATATCGTTGGCGGGCTCGGGGAGTAGGACAGGCCAAACAGTTCAACGGTGCCCGTGTCCAGCACCGCCTTGATCGCAGCAGACTGTAAAGCATCATCCCACAAAGCCCGGGGTGCACCCTGGGCACCAGCAGCGGAAAAAACAGTGGTGCTGTGGTCGGTAAACCCGGCGTTGATCGCGTGAGACTGTATGCCCGACGCCAATGCCTGCAGAAATTCCTCACCAATAAATAGCGAGGTGAAACCCGTATTCGTGGTGGATCTGAAAACCGCCTGGACAGGAGAGCCGGTCACACCGGAAAATAGCTGTGCAGTACTTTCGCCCATCTCGAAACTGCACTCGTTGGTCAACGCTGTCTGGCAGCCCGGCGCGGCCCAGCGTCGAAACTGATAGCCCGAACGCGCTACACCGGTATAGGTTTCAGAGTAGGCGCCGGTAATCTCGTTTTCGGTGCAGTTGGTCTGGCCCGCCAGGTAATCCTCGAGGAGGCAGTCACGCAACCCGCTTGCTGAAATAACATCACCTTCCCCGAAAATTTCTATGGGTTGATAACAGGCTGGCAGCAACAATAAAGTGATGCAGGCACAAAATGCTTTGACCAATTTAAGTCTTGCCACAAACAACCTCTTTCGGTCAGTGATTAGCGCAGCAAGCGCCATGCTAGGTCATGAAAATCAATCAGTTACAGTATTACTTATAACGAGGGGAACGCAAATAGAGTATTTGTATACTGTCTATCAGTAGACGTTATTATTCGCAATATGCGTAGCTTGGCCCCAATAGGCGCCACGAGAAGCTGATAACTCTAAAAATACCGCTGCCATTAGTATGTTTATTCTAATTTTTTTCCCTATTGTGGTTTCGAACTGGCGGGACGACCGCCCCAATTCTGCCCTCCCAGGAGAAACATCATGGCTGAACAAGCAAAGAAAACCGCCGCCAAGCGCAAACCTGCTACCAAGCGGAAGCCCGCCGCGCGGAAGCCCGCCGCTCGCAAGGCACCTGCCGAGCGCAAGCCTACTGCTCGCAAGGCACCGGCCAAGCGCAAGGCAGCCGCTCGCAAGGCAGCACCGAAGAAGTCCAGCCCCGAATTTGCCGCTCGCGCCCAGGAAGCCGGTCGCAGTGCATTCCTTGCCAGCCTTGGCTTCTACGGCAAAGCATACGATCAAGCCCAGGATCAGTTCAGCACTCTGCAGGACGACCTGGAAGCCCGCCGCAAGAAGGCCGACAAGCTGTATCAAGAGCTGGTCAAGCGCGGTAAGAAAGTCGAAAAGAACGCCAAAGGCGCTATGGACGACATCGATCTGCCCAAGTTTGAGCTGGCAAGCCTGACTGATCGCAAGCAGCTGGAAGCCCAGCTGAAAAAGGCCAAAGCACGTTTTGAGGATCTCAGAGAGTCCCTCAAACTGAAGTCCGCTGCCTAAGCGGCACCCGTCCAGGACCACTATTCCCTGCCTTGCAGGGATGTTTTTGGGGCCACGTTTGTGGCCCTTTTTTTTGCTCGCCATTCTGGTTTAATAGGTCCCTACACAGCGTTATCAGGATCCCACCCTTGCGCAAGGCAAACCCAATGAGCGACGACAAGAGCAAAGTGACCGACAAAGCTGGCGAAATAGCCAAAAATATCTGGCTCGCAGGCGTTGGAGCCTATGGTAAGGCGGTGGAAGATGCCCAGGACCGCATAGAGAAGGCAATGGAACCACCCAAGCTATTTCGCGACCTGGTCAAGGCCGGCACCGCGCTGGAGGAAGATGCCCGAGGGGCGCTGGAGGCAAGCACTGCTGCGCGACATTCAGTGGAGGACCGCATTAACAAGGTGCGCGACAATTTCAACAATCAGCGCCCTGCACGGGTAGAAGATGTCGCCGCACTGGCCAAGAAAGTGGATCAACTGTCTCGCAAAGTAGACAAACTTACCCGCGCCTTGGCCAATCAGGAAACGGCCAAACCTGCCCCTGGAAAAGCGATCGCAAAGACAAAAAGGAAGCCTGCGACGCGCAAGGCACCTGCCAAAAAGTCGTCTGGCAGTTCACGCAGTAAGAGCAAGCCCAAGGGCTAAACGCCACCACTATGAAAACCCGCGATCGCATACTCCACGTCACCCTGGAGTTGTTCAATGTGGAAGGCGAGGCAGAAACCACCACTATCGACATTGCCAACGAGCTGGGTATCAGTCCAGGCAACCTCTATTACCACTTCAAGGGCAAAGACCAAATCATCGCCGAGTTGTTCAGACAATATGAATTCGCACTGAGTAATACTCTAACCGCCCCGATAGAACGCCCGCTGAGTGAAGACAAGAGTAGCGTGGAGGACAACTGGTACTATTTATATGTGGTGCTGGAAGAGATGTACCAGTACCGCTTTCTCTACCAAAACCTCGACAATATTTTGCAACGCTACCCGGATATCAAACGCAGCTTTAGACGCATCATGCAGCTAAAACGGGCCGCAATGTACGCGATATGCCAAACCCTGTTACAGCAGGACGTTATCGATGCGCGTGACAACCAACTATTGGGACTCGCGGATAACATGACGCTCAACCTGACCTTCTGGTTTAACTACGAGGAGCTGTTGCACGACGCTCGCGAGCCCCATATCACCATCCACCAGGGTGTACTACAGCTGCTGACTATGGTCGCGCCCTATCTGGGCGACAACGAACTGGATTTCTATCATGACTGTCAGTCGATCTATGCCAGCATGCTCATTGAGGAAGACTAACAGGCTGTTGAAAAAGGGTGTTTTTCGGCAGTCTGAGACTGGCACATGGAGGTGCCGGCAAAAACGGTGACTGCAACTCGTTGATTTTGCACGCAAAGGAAAATCGCATTTTTCCCTTTGCGTGGTTTGAAAAAGTCAGGAGAACTGTTTCAACAACCTGCTAGAGCCGCTGAAGCAGAATCACATCCGCCCCGTAAAACTGTGGCTCAACCCCGCGTTGCTGCGCCCACCAAATCCATGTTGGTCGGCTGAAAAAACAAACATGTGTTGGATCATTCTTGTAGTGCCAATGCGCAAATGCGGTTTTGTCGCGCACCAGCTTGGTCATCACGCCCAACCAGCCACCTGGACGCAGCATCCGCCAGAGCCTATCCAGTTCCGAGCCGGGCTGGTGCAGATGCTCAACCACCTCTGTAGCGCAGATAAAGTCGTATTGTTGCGTCAGCACATCCTCGTGCGGCGCAAAAAAGCTGTCGTAAAGTGCCACCTTATGACCAGCTTCGCGCAGTATCGCTGCAAGTGCAGGACCCTGACCACAACCAAAGTCCAAACCACTGGCAGCTACTGGAAGACGCTGCAGCAGAGGCTCTGACAGACGAGACAGAAAGGCACGGTAACCATCGTCCTGGATAGCGTTTTCATGCAGTTCGTATTCTGCCTGCTCCGCTTCCCGGTCGATGCGCCACTGCGCTGGAACAAAAACCAGCTGGCAGCAACCACAAGAAATGTAGGTGCGGCGTTTATCCCGGTGGTAAAAAAATGTCTGCCCTGATCCACACAAAGGGCAGTATGTTTCATCTGTCATCTGCTATTATTTCGTACTCATTTGAACCACCAACTTACCAAGGAGCGTAACATGGCTATACAAGCTGGAGACAAAACCCCCGCCTGCACACTGAAAACTATGGGCAGTGAAGGTCCCGCCGATATCACCACCGAGGATATTTTTTCGGGCAAGAAAGTCGTGTTGTTTGCCCTCCCTGGTGCCTTCACCCCCGGCTGTAGTTTGGCGCACTTGCCAGGCTATGTTGTTAATGCAGACAAAATCAAAGCCGCCGGCGTCGATACAATTGTCTGCCTGTCTGTGAACGATGCCTTTGTCATGGGTGCCTGGGGCAAGGACCAGAACGCTGACGAGATACTGATGCTGGCAGACGGCAATGGCGAATTCACAGCTGCTGTGGGGCTTGAGCTGGACGGCAGTGGTTTTGGGCTGGGCACACGCAGCCAGCGCTACGCCATGATCGTGGAAGACGGCACCGTCAGCCATATCAATGTGGAAGAAGGCCCTGGGGTAGAAGTAAGCTCAGCTGAATCCATTATGGCGCTGCTGTAAGCCCCCCTTCCCCGCTGCTGTATCAGGTCAGCAGCAGGTAACACAGGGTGCTGATAACTCCGGCGCCCAGCAAGTTCAGCAGAAATCCCTCCCGCGCCATGCGCGCCGTGCTGACCAGGCCACTACCGAACACCACCGTGTTCGGGGCAGTGGCCACGGGCAGCATAAAGGCACAACTGGCGCTCATTGCGGCGGGCACCATTATAATTTCTGGCGCAATCCCAGCCGCAAGGGCTCCCGCTGCAAGGACCGGCATAAGCAAGGTTGTGCTTGCCGTATTGGACGTTGTCTCCGTCATGAAGGTAACCGCCAGGCAAACAATCGCAATCAGCGCATAAAGAGGCAGGCGCGTCATGTCCGACAGCCACAGCCCCATATTGTCGCTAAGCCCCGAGGTGTCTAA
>JBLFXU010000044.1:0-13367 GCA_047609575.1 Bacteroidia bacterium
CTGCACAGGGATGTGCGCTTTTTGGCGTACCCCAGCCCGGTGGCCCCCTTACATTCCCAGAACTCCGAGCCCACCCAGAACTCCGAGCCCACCCAGAACTCCGAGCCCACCCAGGACACCGAGCCCACCCAGAATTCCGAACACACCCAGAATTCCGCCCCGGAGAAATTGTAGAGCCGGGGTATTCAGGCATGCCGCCCCGGTCGCTGCGACTGTGACCGGCTGGTATCATAAGGCTTCGAAAGTCCGGAAATTCCTATGTCTCGCAAACTCACCATCGCTACCCGGGAGAGTCCCCTGGCCCTGTGGCAGGCGCATTATGTGCAATCTGCATTGCAGAAAGCCCACCCTGGCCTTGAAGTTGTTCTGCTGGGTATGACCTCGCGCGGGGATCAATTGCTCGATGTGCCGCTGGCCAAGGTCGGCGGCAAGGGCCTGTTTGTGAAGGAGCTGGAAACGGCCTTGCTGGAGGACAGGGCAGATATCGCGGTGCACTCCATGAAAGATGTACCCATGGAATTTCCCGATGGGCTCGCGCTGGGCGTGATCTGTGAGCGCGAAGACCCCTCCGATGCTTTTGTCAGTAACACGTATGCCACTTTTGAGGAGTTACCTGCGGGTGCTGTTGTGGGGACCTCGAGTCTGCGCCGTGAATGCCAGTTGCGTGCACGCAGGCCGGATCTTCAGGTGAAGTTTCTGCGCGGCAATGTGAATACACGCTTGCGCAAGCTTGACGAGGGCGAATACGACGCGATTATCCTGGCCAGTGCTGGTCTGCTGCGGCTTGGTTTTGCAGCGCGTATTGCACAGCGCATCACTGTGAGCGACTCACTGCCCGCAGGCGGGCAGGGCGCGGTGGGTATTGAATTGCGCAGCGACGATGCTGCAACACACGCCTTGATACAGGTGTTGCATCACGCACCCACATCGGCACGGGTCACTGCTGAACGCGCTATGAACCGTCGGCTGGAGGGTGGTTGCCAGGTTCCCATTGCCTGTTACGCGACTTTGTCTGAAGCGGGTGATGAATTGCTGCTGCGGGGGCTGGTTGGTCAGCCAGACGGCTCCAAAATCCTGCGCGCCAGCGCCAGCGCCCCGACGGTTGAGGCAGAGCAGCTGGGTATCATCGTGGCCGAAGACCTCCTGGCCCAGGGCGCCGCCGCTATTCTGGCAACTGTATATGACGGCTGAACGGGCCGTATTAGTGACGCGTCCGGCTGGTGTGGCCAACGATCACCTGTGTGAAATTCTGGCTGCTGCCGGTTATGAGGCAAGTAGCCAGCCTTTGTTGGAGCTGCGTGCCCTGGCGCCGCTGCCTGCACCGGCACGTAGCCTTGTCCAGTCGCTGGATAACTATGAACATGTGATCTTCATCAGTACCAATGCAGTCGGCTTTGGTATGCTGGCAATAGAGAATTACTGGCCGCAACTGCCGGTGGGGCTGAGTTGGTATGCTATTGGTGAAGCCACCGCCACACTGCTGCAGGAGCATGGCATCAGCGCCATTACACCGGGCTCACTGATGACCAGCGAAGGCCTGCTGGCCGTGCCCCAGTTGCAGGCTATCGCGGGACAGCGCGTGCTGATTGTAAAGGGCGAGGGTGGACGGGAAGCGCTTGCCCGGACGCTGCGAGATCGAGATGCCACAGTGGACGAGCTGGCCTGCTACCAGCGCTATTGCCCAACTCTGGCGCCGGGCGATCTCGCGCGCAGGTTGCAGAACGATAACATCGGTGCCGTGCTGCTTAGCAGTGGAGAGGGGCTGGCCAACATGCGACAGTTGCTTAGCCCAGCCGAAACCACTAAGTTTACGAGCTTATACCTTGTAGTGCCGTCCGATAGGGTGGCCAAACTGGCTCTGGAAGCCGGTTTCAAGCAAATTGTGATAGCTGAAAATGCTTCGGATGCGGCGATGCTTCGCGCTCTAGGGGATTGGCAGCGCAGTTCAGGAGAATGATGAGTGAGCGAAGAGAAATCCGGTAAGGTGGCAGATCAGCCCAGCGCTGAACCTGAGGAGGAGAAAACGGCATCGGCTGCACCGTCCTCTGCGCCTTCCGCTGCACCTTCCGCTGCACTATCCGCTGCAGCCCCCCCCGCGCCGAAAACCAGGAGGACTTCATTGGTCGGGTGGCTGGCGTTGTTGTTGGTCCTGGCTATGGCCGGTGGCGCGCTTTGGCTCACGCCGCAACTGCGGGATATAGAGTCGCAGTTGTCACAGCGAGTGTCCTCCCTGGAAACAAAATCCAGTGCAGAGACGACGGATCTCAACGCCCTGTCACAACGGTTGGGCACACAGCTGCGCAGCGGTCTGGACGAGGCGCAAAGTGCCGCCGGCGCCAGCGCGGCGAAGCTGAGTACACAGCTTAAAGATTTTGATGCCCGGCTGGCCGGTCAACAGGAAGAGCTGTCACGATTCAGCGCCAATGACCGAGACAGCTGGCTGTTGGCAGAGGCCGAGTACCTGCTTCGTTTAGCCAACCAGCGCCTGCTGATGGCTGGTGATGCGGATGCTGCCCAGGCGCTTTTGGGCAGCGCTGATCGGGTGCTGCGGGAGCTTAAAGACGTTGGTCTGCATGAGGTGCGTGCCGCGGTAGCCTCTGATCTTGCCGCCGTTCGAGCCATTCCCAGCGTTGATGTTGAGGGTATTTACCTGCGTCTGGCGGCTATGTCCGAACAGGCTGGCAAGCTGGTGATATTCCGCCTGCCTGAACAGGTTGCAGCGCCGCGACCAGACGCTGCCCCGACTTGGGAGGGCCGGCTGGAACAGGGATACAAGCAGGCGCTGGCCAAGCTCTCCGAATACATCATCATTCGCCGTCGCGACGTGCCCATGCAGGCGCTTATGGACCCCCAGTGGGAAGGTCTGGTGCGTCAGAACCTGCGCATGCTGTTGGAGCAGGCCCAGGTGGCATTGTTGTCTGGGAACCAGAACCTCTATACACAAAGCCTCGAAAGAGCGGAACACTGGGTTGATCAGTTCATTGATTCGGATGAAGTCGCTGCGCGGGCTGTCGCCCGTGAGCTGCGGCTACTTGCCTCGCTAAATGTGTCTGTACCGCTGCCTGATATTTCCGGCTCCGCCAATGCGCTGGATGCGGTCATTGAGCGGCGCCTGCAACCCGGAGGCGGCGAGTAATTATGCGCAAGCTATTTGCTATTATTCTGTTCGCCCTGCTTTTGGGCGTGGGGATTGTCGCGCTGATCGAGACCGACCCAGGCTATGTGTTGGTGACGTACGGCGTTTACACATTGGAGACTGGCCTCTTGTTTGGGCTGTTATTGCTGACCCTGATGGTTTTAGTGGTATTTTCCGGCCTGCGGCTTATCTACCGTCTTATCAGTGGTCAGAAGACACTGGCCAACTGGTTTGGCAATCGCAAGGCAGAGCAGGCGCGACGTCACACGAATCACGGCTTGGTTAGTTTTGTTGAAGGTCATTGGGCCAAGGCCCGTCGCCAGCTTGAGCGCGGTGCACTGCACAGCGATGCGCCTCTGGCGAACTATTTACTTGCGGCCAGGGCCAGTGAAGCGCTGGGAGATATGGATGGGGTGCATGAGTTCTTGCGTGCCGCGGGCGACTCCGAAAGTGAGGCAGCGGCCGCGATAGATATTACCCTTGCGCAAATACAAGTTGATAAAGGTAACTTTGAGCAGGCACTTGCCGCTCTGGAGGACTCGGAAAGCGGCGCCGCAAGTCAGCCCAGCGCGCTATTGTTAAAGAACAAGGCTTATCAAGCCCTGCAGGACTGGGATGGGGTACTGGGACTATTGCCGGCCCTGAAGAAGCAGAAGTTGCTGGGCGAAGCCAGGTTTGAAGCACTCGAACACACGACCCACAGCGAGCGTTTGGCCAGAGCTTCAGCGGATCAGGCGGTCAGTGTTTGGCAAGAAATGCCTCAGCGCCTGCATCTCGACAGTGGTCTGATACTTGATTACACCAGCCGGTTGATGGCGTTGGGCGAACATTCCAGCGCCGAGAAAGTACTGCACAAAGTGCTGAAGCAGCAGTGGGATTCCAATCTTGTGCGCCAGTATGGCCTGGTGTCTGGCAGTGATAGCTCGCGCCAACTTTCGCAGGCGGAAAGCTGGCTTTCTGATCACCCGGAAGACTCTCAGTTGCTGCTTGCGCTTGGGCGCCTTGCCGCTAGAGATAAGCTTTGGGGCAAGGCGCGTGACTATTTTGAAAGTGGTTATCGCATTGACCACAGCCCAGAGGTTTGCGCTGAATTGGGTCGCCTGCTGACCGATTTGGGAGAGCCTAAGGTGGCAGCTGCCTATTTCCGCGAGGGTCTGTTATTGCGCGAAGACAGGTTGCCCGAGCTTCCTCGGCCGGAAAAAACCGCCTCCCAGAGTCAGTTGCTGGCTCGCTCCTGATTCACCGGCTCCTGATTTATTGAGCACTGCCCTTGTCGGCGACCAGGTCGTCGATGCCCAGTGAATCCCATAATTCGTCAATGCGCTCTTTAACACTTGCGTCCATGACGATGGGCTGACCCCATTCCCTGTCTGTTTCACCGGGCCATTTATTGGTCGCATCAAACCCGACTTTAGAACCCAGGCCCGATACGGGCGAGGCGAAATCCAGATAGTCGATCGGCGTGTTGTCGATAAAAACACAATCTCGCTGTGGGTCCATACGTGTCGTCATTGCCCAGATCACATCCTTCCAGTCCCTGGCGTTCACATCCTCATCGGTCACAATGACAAACTTGGTGTACATGAACTGTCGCAGGAAAGACCAGACTCCCAGCATCACCCGCTTGGCATGCCCGGGATATTCCTTGCGCATGGTGACGACCGCAAGGCGATAGGAGCAGCCCTCGGGTGGCAGGTAGAAGTCTATGATCTCTGGAAATTGCTTCTGCAGGATGGGTATGAAGACTTCGTTTAGAGCGACCCCCAGTACCGCCGGTTCGTCCGGTGGCCTGCCGGTATAGGTGCTGTGGTAAATCGGCGCTTCCCGGTGTGTGATTGCCTCAATCGTGAACACCGGAAACTCGTCAACTTCATTGTAATAGCCGGTGTGGTCGCCGAAGGGGCCTTCTTTTGCGGTTTCCCCGGGTTCCAGATAGCCTTCAAGAATATACTCCGCGGAAGCTGGAACTTGCAGTCCGTGCTCTTTGCACAGCGGGGTGATGCATTCGGCCACTTCTGTTTTTTCGCCGCGTAACAGGCCGGCAAAGGCGTACTCGGAAAGACTATCTGGCACGGGGGTCACTGCGGCAAGCGTGGTGGCAGGGTCTGCACCCAGCGCCACAGCGACCGGGTAGCGTTTGCCCGGATTGGCCAGCTGCCAGTCGCGATAGTCCAGCGCCCCGCCCCGGTGTGACAACCAGCGCATGATCAGCTTGTTGCGGCCGATCAATTGCATGCGGTAGATGCCTAGGTTTTGTCGTTCTTTGTTGGGTCCGCGTGTAATCACCAGCGGCCAGGTGACCAGTGGCCCCGCGTCTCCAGGCCAGCAGGTCTGGATGGGTAGCTGGGCAAGATCGACATCGTCGCCCTGCTTTACGTGGTACTGACAGGGCGGGTTGCGCACCTTCTTTGGCCCCATGTTCAGAACCTTTTTCAGAATAGGGGCCTTCTCCCATAGCTCTTTCACGCCCTTGGGAGGGTCGGGCTGGCGTAGATACGCCAGTATCTCGCCGATTTCACGCAACGCTGTCAGGCTATCGGCGCCCATACCCAGAGCGACGCGTTCTTCTGTACCAAACAGGTTTGCCAGTACCGGGGTGCGATAGCCCTTGGGGTTCTCAAACAATAGCGCCGGACCACCCGCTCTGAGCGTGCGATCGGAAATTTCAGTCATTTCCAGGTAGGGGTCTACCTCAGCCTGGATGCGTTTTAGGTCACCGCGTTTTTCAAGTTCGGCAATAAAACCCCTGAGGTCTTTGTACTTCACGGTGTGGTGCTTCCGTTAATTGAGCGTGGGAAGGGAGTATAACCTTTGCGCGCAAGGACCGCGTACAAACGAAAAACGGGGCCTGTGGGCCCCGTTTTGGATGGTTGGCTAAACGCCGCTGCGCCGCCCTTGTCTGTCTGTTCTGCCGCTTACTCTACTTCCGCCTCATGGACTTGAAGAACTCTTCGTTTGTCTTCGTGTCTCTTAGCTTGTCCAGCAGGAATTCGATGGCCGGCGAGTCTTCCATGCCGTGTAACAGCTTGCGTAGAATCCACATGCGCTGCAGTTCGTCTTCTGCGGTCAGTAACTCCTCGCGGCGGGTACCGGAACGGCGGATATTGATGGCCGGGTAGATGCGTCTCTCTGCAATCTTACGGTCCAGGTGTAGTTCCATGTTACCGGTACCCTTGAACTCTTCGTAGATTACCTCGTCCATCTTGGAGCCGGTGTCGACCAGTGCGGTTGCAATAATCGACAGGCTGCCGCCTTCCTCGATATTTCGCGCTGCACCAAAAAAGCGCTTGGGCCGTTCCAGTGCATGGGCATCAACACCACCGGTCAGTACCTTGCCGGAGCTTGGAATGACAGTGTTATAAGCGCGTGCCAGACGGGTAATGGAGTCTAGCAGGATGACCACATCGCGTTTGTGTTCAACCAGCCGTTTGGCTTTTTCGATCACCATGTCGGCGACCTGTACGTGACGTGAGGGCGGCTCGTCGAAGGTGGATGCCACCACTTCAGCACCGCGAATACCAACCGAACGCTGCATCTCGGTTACTTCTTCCGGACGTTCATCGATTAGCAGCACGATAATGTCGCACTCGGGATTATTGGTGATGATGGATTGGGCAATGTTCTGCATCATGATGGTTTTACCGGCCTTGGGCGGTGCCACCAACAGGCCGCGCTGCCCTTTACCGATAGGGGAGCACAAATCGATGATGCGTCCCGTTAGGTCTTCTGTACTGCCGTTGCCTGTTTCCAGCGTCATACGCTGATCGGGGAACAGAGGTGTCAGGTTTTCAAATAGTATTTTGTGCTTGGAATTTTCCGGCTTGTCGAAGTTAACCTCGTCTACCTTAAGCAGGGCGAAATAGCGCTCGCTGTCTTTAGGTGGGCGAATTTTGCCGGATATTGTGTCACCGGTACGCAAATTAAAGCGGCGAATCTGGCTGGGTGAAACATAAATGTCATCTGGCCCGGCGAGATAGGAGCTGTCTGCCGAGCGCAGGAAGCCAAAGCCGTCCTGCAGGATCTCCAGAACCCCGTCGCCGGAAATGTCCTCGCCACTTTTGGCGTGGCGCTTCAGGACAGCAAAAATAATGTCCTGCTTGCGCGAACGAGCCATATTGTCCAGGCCGATGTCTTTGGCAAGATCGATGAGTTCCTGGGTAGATTTTGTCTTTAGGTCTGTCAGATTCATAGGTAAAAGAGCTGTGCTGGTGAATTAAGAGGAAGGATAGGGATCAACGCGAATGCCGGTTAGCGGTGCTAACCATGCAGTACTTTTGAAGCATTAGTGTTGAGTCGAAGGAATATTGTTATTGGCACAGGCGTGTGCGATTGGTTGGAATGTAGCATGCAAGCAGGGGGGCGTCTACAGCTATTTTAATGGCAATAGTTCCCCCCGCTGCGCAGATGCAAGGCCCGCGAGTGCGGGCCCCTGGCAGAGTTAGACCACTTCCTGGATAAACTCGGTCAGTTGGGTCTTTGACAGGGCGCCCACTTTGGTCGCTTCAGCATTGCCGCCTTTGAATACAATCAGGGTGGGGATGCCGCGGATACCAAACTTCGGTGGAATGTCCGGGTTGGCGTCGACATCGACCTTGCAGACTTTCAGCTTGCCGTCGTATTCGCTGGCGATTTCTTCCAGTACGGGGGCAATCATTTTGCAGGGACCACACCATTCTGCCCAAAAATCTACGAGTACGGGTACGTCTGAGTTTAGTACTTCGGCTTCAAAGTTCTCGTCGGTGACGTGTACGATTTGTTCTGACATCTTGTTCTCCGGTTAATCTCTGGGGCTTTGCGCCACTGGCTGTGGGGAGGCAATCATACCACCGACCTAAGAGCGCACAACTGCGGCTCTAGAGTATTTCGGCATGTAGTTATTGCTGTCCGCTATAGTTATTGGGGCAGGTCGGCCCTTTTACAAGGCGCGTAACCCTGACGGGTGATATTCGAACTTGCGTCTGTTGGCCTTGTCACAGTGTTACGCGTAGTCTCTCATTTCCAAACAGAGTCGGATCCATGCCGATTGTGTCCAAATTAGGCCCGGTGCAACGCATATTGGGCAGAAACAGGAGCCATTTTGAATAAGACACAGCTTTCAGTGATAGCCGTAATAATCCTCGCCCTGGCGCTCTGGTTTACCCTGGATGTTGGAAGTTACCTGCAGTTCTCTACCTTGCAGGAACGTATAGGGGAGCTGCGGCAATGGTATGCGCAGAATCCATTACTGGCAGGTGCTGTGTACTTTGCCATCTATGTCGCGGTCACGGCGCTGTCGATTCCTGGCGCTGCCGTTATGACACTAGGCGGTGGCGCCCTGTTTGGTTTTTGGTATGGGTTGTTCCTGGTTTCTTTCGCGAGCAGCGTTGGTGCCACCTTGGCTTTTACGGCCTCCCGCGTATTGCTGCGCGATTGGGTGCAGGAGAAGTTTGCGCGTCAATTGTCTGCCGTAAACGAAGGTTTCGAAAAAGACGGTGCGTTTTATCTCTTCTCGCTGCGCCTTGTTCCGCTGTTCCCATTCTTTGTTATCAATTTGTTGATGGGCCTCTTGCCGATCAAGGCGCGACAATTTTATTGGGTGTCCCAGTTGGGCATGTTGCCCGGCACCGCTGTGTTTGTGAATGCGGGCACGCAGTTGGGCCAGTTGGAGTCTGCCTCGGGTATTTTGTCCGCACCGCTGCTTGGCTCTTTTGTCTTGTTGGGCCTGTTCCCACTTGTAGCGCGTTGGTTGTTGCGGGCATTGCAGTCTCGTCGCGCTATGGCGGCCTACACGCGGCCGAAGAAATTTGATACCAACGTGATTGTCATCGGTGCTGGATCTGCCGGTCTGGTTGCAGCGCTGATAGTGGCAACCGTGAAAGCCAAGGTAACCCTGATCGAAAGGCATAAGATGGGCGGGGATTGTCTGAATACAGGCTGTGTTCCCAGTAAATCTCTGATTCGTTCAGCCTCCGTTGCGCGTACGGCGCGCAGGGCAGAAGAGTTTGGCCTCGCACCAATGGACGTGCAGGTCGATTTTCCCAAGGTAATGGAGCGCGTGCAGGGCATTATCAAAACCATTGAACCGCATGATTCGGTAGAGCGTTTTACCGGGCTGGGAGTGGATTGTGTCAAGGGTGAGGCGCGCATCCTGTCGCCCTGGGAAGTGGAAGTTAATGGGCAAATCCTCAGCGCGCGCAATATTATCCTGGCCAGCGGAGCCCGGCCTAATGTACCGCCGATCGAAGGACTTGAGAGCCTGGATTACCTGACATCCGATACCGTTTGGGAGATTCGCGAGCAGCCCCGCCGCCTGTTGGTGCTCGGTGCCGGCCCGATAGGCTGTGAGCTTGCCCAGGCCTTTGCTGGTCTGGGTAGTGAGGTGACCCTTGTCACGCGTGCCGCGCGCATCATGCCGGCTGAAGATCCCGAAGTGTCGCAATTCATGCACGAAGCGTTGGCAGAGCAGGGCATCTCCATTATTACCGGTATGGAGGCCCGGCGTTTTTCGCGCGAGGGCCCAGAACAGGCGGGCGTGTTTGCTAATGCCGATACGGAAACGACCGTGAGCTTTGATCGGTTGTTGTTGGCGGTGGGCAGGCGGGCCAATGTGGAAGGGCTGGGGTTGGAGGAGCTGGGTATTAAACTGAGCGCCGCGGGCCGTGTTGATGTTGATGATTACCTTGCCACCTCGGTGCCAACGATCTCGGCATGCGGCGACGTGGCAGGCCCTTACCTGTTTACTCATATGGCCAGCCATCAGGCCTGGTATGTGGCGGTGAATGCCTTGTTCGGCCGCTTTAGGCGTTTTCGCGTGGACTACTCCGTCGTGCCCTGGGCTACTTTTACCGACCCTGAGGTTGCGCGCGTGGGCCTCAATGAAACGGATGCCACAAGCAAGTCCATTCCCTTTGAGGTTACGCGCTATGACTTGGATGGCCTGGATCGTGCTCTGGCTGACGGTGAGGCCGCTGGTTTTGTGAAGGTGCTGACCGTGCCCAAGAGTGACCGGATACTCGGGGCTACTATTGTAGGGCCGCATTCAGGCGAACTCATAAATGAGTTTGTGCTGGCCATGAAAAATGGGCTCGGTCTGAACAAAATTCTGGGTACAATCCACATTTACCCCACTCTCAGCGAAGCGAACAAGTTCACTGCTGGCGAGTGGCGCAAGGCGCGCAAACCAGAACGTCTATTGCAATGGGTGGAGCGATATCACCGTTGGAATCGAGGATGAGTAGGCGAGTAAGCAGGTGAGCACTCTTTCGCCTGCCGAGTGACTTAGGAATGCCGCGAGCACCATAGTGGCTTGGCAGTAGATAGTGTTTAGCGACGTACAACTACACAGTGTAGATTTGTCCGAGTAATAGTTAGGCGTTAGGAGTGCGAGCGACAGACAGGCCTCGTGGCGAATATCTTAGCCTTCTGAGCAAGCGAGGCCTGTCTGTCGCTCGCACTCCGGATATTCGGAATGCAAACGAAAACAATTGAGGACAACCGGAATGACTAAAGTTGCTGTGGTACTGGCTGGATGTGGTGTTTATGACGGCGCTGAAATTAACGAAGCAGTGTTGAGTTTACTCAGCCTGGAGCAGCAGGGTGCAACGTATCAATGCTTCGCACCCGACAAGGATCAAATGCACGTAATTAACCATCTAACAGGCGAGCCCAGTGAAGGCGAGACGCGCAACGTTATGGTGGAGGCGGCACGTATCGCACGGGGCAATATTCTGCCTCTGGATCAGGCCAGCGCAGCTGATTACGATGCGTTGTTAGTGCCTGGAGGCTTTGGCGCAGCAAAAAATCTTAGCGACTTTGCCGTGGCGGGCGCGGATATGCAGGTGGACGCTACATTTCTCGCCGTTGCCAGCGGATTTCATAAAGCGGGCAAACCTATCGGGCTCATATGCATCGCACCGGTCATGGCTGCGGCCATTTGCGGTGATGGTGCGCGCTGTACTATTGGCAATGACGCGGAAACCGCCGCGGCGATAAACGCCATGGGCGGCGAACACCTGGAATGTCCTGTGGCTGAGGCCAGAGTTGATACCCGGAATAAACTGGTGACCACGCCCGCGTACATGCTGGCAGGTAGTGTATCGGAAGCCTATGCGGGGATCAGTGGCTGCGTGAAAGAGGTTCTCGCTCTGGTCTGAGTCTATGAGTGACAGCTGGGTCGTTTACATACTCGAGTGCGCCGATGGCACCCTTTATACCGGGGTAGCCACGGACCTGGAGCGCCGTCTGGCGCAGCACAATGGAGAGCTCGCGGGGGGTTCCCGGTATACGCGGGTGCGACGTCCCGTATCCGTGGCCTGGTCGGAGTCGGCTGCCGATCGCAGCGCTGCCCAGCGGCGTGAGGCTGCGATCAAAAAACTATCACGGCGTGAAAAAAAAACCCTGGTAGGGAATGCGCTGCGCTAGGCGAGACCCGTTGTGCAAGCTGCCTGATTTTTCAAGCCGGTAGCTGCGCTAACCAAAATGAGAAACCAGAATAAGAAACCAAACCGGAGAATAAGTATGGGACGTGTAGAAGGCAAAATAGCAATCGTGACCGGTGGTGCACAAGGATTGGGGGAGGCAGCCGTGCAGCGGCTGTCTGAAGGCGGCGCACAGGTCGTGTTGAGCGATATAAATAGTGATGCGGGCACAGTGACAGCGGCCAAATATGGCGCAACCTTCATTACCCATGATGTACGGGAAGAAGATCAGTGGGAGGCGCTGATGGCCGCTACCCTGTCACGCTATGGCAAACTCGATATTCTGGTTAACAACGCCGGCATCTTCACCAGTTGCCCCGTCGATGAAACGCCGCTGGAGGATTTTCGTCGGGTAATCGATATTAACCTGACGGGCTGCTTTCTGGGCTGCAAGCATGGCGTGCGGGCCATGAAGAAAAATCCAGATGGTCTTGGCGGTTCTATTATCAATTTGTCTTCGGTCACCGGTCTACGCGGGCAGATAGGTGGCGCCGCGTATACATCTTCAAAGGGTGGCGTAAGGCTGTTAACCAAGACGGTTGCGGTGGAGAATGCTGCACTGCAGATACGCTGCAATTCAATCCATCCTGGCACCATGTACACACCCATGGTGAAAGCACTGTTTGATGCTGCCGGTGATGACGCCACGGCCCTTGAGGCCATCATTGAAAGACAAACGCCATTGGGGCGTATGGGTGAATCAGGCGACATTGGCGATATGGTCTTGTTCCTTGCCAGTGACGACAGCAAGTATGTGACGGGTGCGGAGATGGTGGTAGATGGCGGTATGACGGTTGGCCTGCCCAGTTAAGGGCCGCTATAGAACCCCGAGGCTGCTAGTTGCAGGCGTTGCGCAATTTTTCAGCTGGACCTTTTTGGGGCCTACCCGTTTATTTCATCCAGCGCCTGTTCAATCTCTAGCCAGCGCTCTTCCAGCTGTTCCATTTGTGTTTTGACTTGGCCCTCCTGCTGCAGTAATTCGGCCAATTCTGCCTTGCGTTGATCCGTGTAAATATCGGCGTCACCCAATACTGCTTGAATTTCTTCCAGTGACTGGTTGGCCTTGGCCATCGCCGACTCGTTCCTTCCCTGCTCCTTGCGCAGTGGGCGTATACGTTCACGGTCTGCGGCGTTCTGCTGCCGCTTATCGCGTCGGGAAGTGTCACCTGCTTGTGTCGGCTCCTTGTCCTTGTCGGAGAAACTGTTGAGCAGCCATTTCTCATAGGCGTTGAGATCATCCTGGTATTCATCTACGCCACCGCCCTGCACCAATAGCAGTTCCTCGACGGTGTTGCGCAGCATGTGTCGGTCGTGACTGACCAGCACCAGTGCCCCTTCATACGCCTGTAGTGCAACTTCCATGGCGTGGCACATTTCGAGGTCCAGGTGGTTAGTCGGTTCGTCTAACACCAGCAAGTTGGGCTTTTGCCAGATGACCATCGCCAGAGCGAGGCGTGCCTTTTCACCTCCCGAGAGCGGCTTGACCGGACTGGTGGCAGCCTCGCCGCGAAAATTAAAGCCTCCCAGAAAGTTGAGAATCTCCTGGTCGCGTGCCAAGGGGCTTAGCCTTTGAATATGCAGTGCAGGGCTGGCCTCCAGATCCAGTGCTTCGAGCTGTTGCTGGTCGAAGTAACCGATGTGCAGGTGTTCTCCCTCGTTGCGTTCGCCACCCAGTAGCGGCAATTCACCAATCAGTGATTTAAGCAGGGTCGATTTACCCGCGCCGTTACGTCCCAGTAGTCCGTATCGACTGCCCGGGCGCAGTTGCAGATTAA
>JBLFXU010000045.1:0-13364 GCA_047609575.1 Bacteroidia bacterium
CCGAGTGGATGGACAGCTTCTTTAACGACCCCAACTATGAATTCGAACAACCCGAGTCCCTGCTGCGACTTGAGTGGATTAACAGTTGGGACGAGAACGCAGACGACCGTACCAAACTCCGCCTCAAGGGAAAAGTCCAATTACCCGGTTTATCGCGGCGCCTCAATCTGGTATTCAGCGGTCAAGAAACAGGCGTCAACAATGAAAACAAGGACGTCAAGGGCAGCGTTGGCCTACAGTTTAACTTGCGTGAACAGGCACGTTCCAGAGTCGATGCCACCATGGGGATCAGCTCCAGCAGCCTGACGCCGGGCGTGCGCTATCGCAACCAGGGCCCGCTGGGCAATGCATTCTACTACCGCTACACACAGCGCCTTGAGTGGGAGGACGACGATGAGGGCTTTTACACCACCGGGGAGGTAAACCTCGACCAACGACTCGCCGATGATGATTTGCTGCGCTGGAGCAACCGCCTGATTTATGGCGAAGATACCGACGGTACAGAATGGCGTACAAATCTCTCCCTGCGTCACCGAATCACCCCCAAAGGCAGTGACCAGCCCTTTGTCATAAGCTATTACGGCACAATACGCGGCACTAGCGATCCGGATATCACCCGGGCCTACCGTCTGGGCGTTCTGATGCGCAGGCAAATCTACCGTCGGTTCCTGTTTGCCGAGATCGAACCTTCATATGCCTGGCGCAAAAAAAAGCCCGGGGATGATCGCGAGGGTGGCTGGAAGTTCGTCCTGCGATTTGAGATTGCCTTGCAACGAGATTTGCGCCGGGCCAGGCCACAAGACCTGGAGCACGGCGACTAGCTTAATTACACGCTAAAGGTTTTCCTCCGCAAACGCCGCCAGGCGAGACCGCACTATGCCATTGACGTGCATGATGCCCGCATGTGGATACGCCTTACTCTTCTCCACCAGATAGGTCAGGCCAGAGGTCAGCGGTGAGATGTACTTATTGTCGATCTGCGCCAGGTTTCCCAGCACGACAATTTTTGAATCCGCCCCTACCCTGCTGATCACAGACTTAAGCTGAAACTGCGTCAAACCCTGCGCCTCGTCAATAATGATGTAAGCGTTGTTGAAAGAGCGTCCGCGCATAAAATTAAGCGACTTGAACTGAATGTTGGCGCGCTCTTTTACGTAATCAATACTGCCGTGGCAAGACTCATCTGCGCCGTGAAGAATTTCAAGATTATCGTCAAATGCGGCCAGCCAGGGCGCCATCTTCTCCTCCTCCGTCCCCGGTAGAAAGCCAATCTCCTCAGCGATGGGCGGCGTAGATCGTGCAACGATTAACTTGCTGAAACGGTGCTCTTCGAGAATGGCATGCAGACCATACGCCAAGGCCAGCAGAGTTTTGCCCGAACCGGCTGGCCCGGTCATTACCGTTAGATCCACGCTGTCATTCTCCAGCAGCGACATCGCCAGTGCCTGCTCAAGATTACGCGGTGCCAACCCCCAGAAGCGCCGGTGCATGAGGTTGTCTCGACTGTCACAACGCAGATAGACAAAGTCATTGTCGACCCGCTTAACAAAGGCCATAAACTCCTGATCATCGTGCACAAACATGTTCGGATAGGCCTGCGGCAGCGACTTCCGCGGAATCCGGTACAGTGTGCAATTTCCCTCTCGCAAGGTATCCACCTCGCTGATAGTGGACCAGAAGTCCCCCTCGATATGTTCATAGCCCTTGGCCAGTAGGTCGATATCGTCCAGCACCCGATCACGCCGATAGTCTTCAACATGCACAAGGCCGGAACCCTTGGCCTTGATACGCATATTGATATCTTTAGTCACCAGACAGACAAACTCTTCAGGGTTTTCCGCCTGCAGGCGCAGGGCTACATTGATAATACGATTATCATTGGCCTGGTCCGGAGTGCCGTCCAGATACGGCACGTCGCCATCGCCAGTGATTCGCTGGTCGGCATAAATAGCCAGCGTTCCCGACGCAAGTCCCTCCAAGGTGCTGCCAGGCACCTCAACTCCCGCCTGAATTTCCTGAGGCGATGCCGAATCAACAACCTTGTCGATCATTTGGATAGCAATACGCGCCTCGCGGCTGACAGATTTGTCGCGCCGATCTTTTATGTGGTCGAGTTCTTCCAGGACGGTCATGGGAATGACCAAATGGTGCTGCTTGAAGGCAGTGACTGCCATGGGGTCGTGCAAAAGGACATTCGTGTCCAATACGTACGTTTTTTTAACGACTGATTTGAGTCGTGGTGTGTTCTCTACGCGCAGGCTAGAACCTGAGTTCATAAAACGTCCCTCATAAGGTTATTTAAGGCGAATGGTCTGCAGTGCATGGAGCTGGCCGCTACGTCCTGGCGGGCCGGATTTTGATTGCGTGATTTGGGAAAGAGAAGGGGGTTGTCTGACGGCGAGAGCTGCGAGCGCCACTCTCCGTAGAAGGCGGTAAAGCGGTGTGGGTACACTTTCGATACCCTGACGGGGGATAACTTCCCGACAGATGGCATCAGGTAACTTGTCAAAGGCACGTCCCGGCGGCTTAAGTAAGACCGCTTTCAATGATTATCAAACCATGCCGCCGGGCCTGTCAATACCGCTGTGATAAAAGACCAACCTGAATTGCCTTTCGAGCATCTCCCACTGACAGCAGGGCTATTTTCCGCTAGGATGTACTGCTTACTATTATAAATTTGTCTCACACATGCTCACCCAGGAGTCGCTGTCACAACTCAAGGGCCTTAAGTCCCAGATGGAGTCCGAAAAGGAACGGGCCGAAGCTGTGGTGAAAGGCACCCAGGCCCGTTACGGCTTTGCCGTGCTGGACGACGGCCGTGAGATATTTATCCCTCCCCAGGAAATGCTCAAGGCGTTTCCGAGCGACCGCGTTCAGGTCTGTATCCGGCCGACGAAAGACAACAAAACTGTTGCCGACATCGAACGACTGGTCGACAGTCCTCTTAGCGATTTTACCGGTCGCTGCGTGCGCAAGGGCAAAGCCATCTTTGTCGAGCCGGATCTACCACATCTTAATCGCTGGCTCTTCATCCCTCCCCATGCGCGCAATGGCGTCAAGGAGGGTGACTATCTGCGCTGCGCAATTCTCAGGCACCCAATCAAGGACGGCAAACCTCAGGCCAAGGTACTGTCTATCATCGGCAACGAGGAAACGCCCGGCATAGAAAACCTCTACTGCATTGCCAAATACGGGTTAGCAGCTCAATGGAGCAGTGCCACCACCAAGGAACTGGAAGATAGCCTGGCCAATAGCCAACCACTGGAATCAGAAAAACGTCGCGATCTGACGGATCTGGAATTTGTCACCATCGACGCTGCCAAAACCCAGGATATCGACGATGCCCTGTATGCTGAAATCAGCAACGACGGCTGGACGCTGTTCGTGGCGATCGCCGACCCCACCTCTTTCCTGAAACCAGACTCTGAACTGCTGTGTGATGTAGCAGCCAGAGGTACTTCGGTGTACTTCCATGGCAACGTACTGCCGATGCTCCCCGAGCAACTGTCCCAGGACACCTGTGCGTTATCGGAAGGCGTGGATCGCGCGGCCCTGGTCTGCAAGATAGCAATCAGTGACAGCGGGCAAGTGGGCGATTACGAGTTTATCGAGGCCACCGTGCGGTCCAGAGCGAAGCTGTCCTACTTCGCCGTAGAGCGTTATCTCAATGGTCAGTACGACGAGTTGATGAGCCACGCGACACCGCTGGAAGCCCTGTACCAGGTCTACCGCGCACTGCGGGCTGCCAGGGAAAAACACGATCTTGTCATGGAAGATCGTCAGGAATTTCGCTGGATTATGGGAGACAACAAGCAGATCGAAAGCATCGAACCTGCGGAAAAGCTGCTCTCACACCGATTAGTAGAAGAATGCATGATCGCGGCCAATCGCAGCGCTGCAAGATTTTTGGCAGAGCGTGACGCGCCGGGGCCTTACATTTCTCACCCTGGCTTCAGGCCCAATCGACTGGAAGATATTCGTAAGTTTCTCGATATGCACGTTCCGGAGCTTGCAGCTGCCGATCCAGCCAGCCTCGACGGCTATCGCAACATTATGCGCACCCTTTCGCAGCCCGAACACAAGCTGCCGCTGCGCGCTATGGTCAATCGCCTGCTAACGCGGGCCGAGCTCAGCACCAAGCCCTTACCGCATATGGGAATGGGTCTGGAAACGTACACCAATTGCACTTCACCACTGCGAAAGTATGTGGATTTCCTGGTTCATTTACAGATCAAATCTCTACTGCATGGCGAGCCGACAGCGCGAGTAAGCGCAGAGATATTGGCACAAGTTGCCGTAAGACTGGCGGCGACCCGAGCCGCAACACAAGAAGCGGAGCGCTGGCTGGCGAGTAAATACCTCACCCGTCAAGCAGCAAAACGGCAGGAGTTCACAGGCACGATTTCTCATGTCACCAGTAGCGGCTTTAATGCCCGCCTGGACGACAGTGGGCTAGAAGGTTTTGTCGATCTACGCAAGGACCCGGAAAAGTTCAGCTATGACAAGTGGACCGCAAGTCTGACCAGCACCACACGCCGTTTCCAGTTACATCAGAGTGTCACACTTGCCTTTAAGGGTATTGGCGAAGAGCAGCTGTACCAGGTGCTGTTTGAGGCAACGCAGGAATGCGGCCTGAAGCCGCCGAAAGAAACACCTGCCCCGGATAAGGCAGAACCCGAACAACCCTAGTGCGTGCGACGCCCCGGGCTACCCGGTGACAGATTGGCACTTGTAGAGGCAAGGTCGTAGCCGTCCTGCATCTGCTGACGCACACGCGAAACCAGCTGTATCATCTCCCGTACACCCAGATTGCGCAGGTAATCACCCATCTCTGCCGGACTATCCCGGTACACATTCTCATCGACCGTTCTGAACGCCTGAACAACCGCCTGCTCAGTTGCCGTATATTCCCCTTCAATGCCAAAGATTAACTTGGTAAAAGTATCCACGATGGTCATTTCGCTAACAACGTTGTACTCGTCGATATTATGACTGCGACGCATTGCACACCTCTCACCCGAATTCGCTCAATGCACTGAGTATCACCCAGTTCAAGGGTAAAAAAGCCCGGAGATTCGGCAATTTTACGTATGAAATGATGCAAAAATGGCTATTTTACCGCATTTGGGTCAGGCTTTAGGCGGCGCCAGCGGCTCCTCAGAAGGCCGCTGTGCCTGGTGTACGTGGAAAAGGAATGGCATCGCGGACATTTTCCATGCCCGTAATGTAGGTGAGCAGGCGCTCAAACCCCAAGCCAAAACCAGCGTGGGGAACGGTACCGTAGCGCCTTAAATCCCGGTACCACCAAAGTTCCTGGCGCAAACGATCATCCATGCGAGCATCGAGCACATCAAGGCGCTCCTCACGTTGGCTGCCCCCAATAATTTCCCCTATGCCCGGGGCTAGCACGTCCATTGCGGCCACGGTTCGCTCATCGTCATTGAGTCTCATGTAGAAGGCCTTGATATCTCGTGGGTAGTTCATAACGACCACAGGACGGCCTATGTGCTTTTCAGTGAGATAGCGCTCGTGTTCCGAAGAAAGGTCCACGCCCCAACTCACCGGGAACTCAAAAGACTCACCACAGTTTTCCAGAATGCCTACAGCCTCGGTGTAGTCCATGCGCTCGAAGGTGTTATCCAACACACCACGCAGCCGATCAATGACTGTGGCATCAATATGCTGGGCAAAGAAAGCCATGTCATCTTCTCTGGTCTCCAGCACCGCAGTGATCGCTGCCTTTAGTAGTCTTTCAGCCAGATCTGCATTGTCGTGCAGGTCCGCAAAAGCAACCTCGGGCTCCACCATCCAGAACTCTGAGAGATGGCGACTGGTGTTGGAGTTTTCCGCTCGAAAGGTTGGTCCAAAGGTATACACCTTACTCATCGCCAAGCAGTAGGACTCCACCTCCAACTGGCCCGACACAGTGAGGAATGCCTCTGAAGAAAAGAAATCCTGGTGAAAATCTACCTCGCCCTGCTCGGTATGCGGCAGGTTGGCCAGATCCAAAGTACTCACGCGAAATAATTCACCGGCGCCCTCGCAGTCGCTACCCGTGATGATAGGCGTATTGATCCAATGAAATTCCTGATCGTAAAAGAAGTTATGGATCGCATTCGCCAAGGTTGTGCGCACGCGAGTAATCGCCCCGAAGGTGTTGGTGCGCGGTCGCAAATGTGCCTGCGTACGCAGGTACTCAAAGGTATGGCGCTTCTTGGCGATGGGGTAGGACTCCGGATCATCAACCCCACCGATAAGCTCCACCACAGAAGCCTGTATCTCGACGCTCTGCCCCTTACCCTGCGACTCCACTAACTCACCACTAATGATAACGGCGCAACCGGTGGACAACTGCAACACCTCGTCCGCGTAGTTGGGCAAAGAATCAGGCGCCACGGCCTGTATGGAATCAAAAGCAGAACCATCATGCACTGCAAGAAAGGAAATTCCCGCTTTAGAATCGCGTTTGCTGCGCAGCCAGCCCTTTACGGTGACCTGATTACCCAGAGACACATTACCTTTGAGCAAAGTCGCTACAGAATGATATTCGGACATACGCGCTGAGTTACCTGTTCCAGATAGTCTATTAGGATGGGTTAGTTTATTGGGATGGGCTAATTTGATGGTACGCGCCGAAGAATACCGGATGGCTTTTTAGTGTACCAGCGCAGTATGCGAGCCGGCCTAAACACCGGCGACACAAATTCAGCTGCTCAACGCGCAACACGCGTCACTCGATCACCTTTCATCCCCAGTCCACCCACTAGCCCCTTTTCAATAAAAGTCAGGCCAACGATCGGCACCTTGGCCCGCAGCGCATCGCGAATATCTCCAGAATTAGCAACAATGCGAGCGCCACCGTGTTCTACCGGGCGCCATGAACGTCGCTTCAGCATTTCCTGCAATGCGTCATCACGCATAAACAGGATAACTTCAGCCTTGTAGGAGACGTCAAAGTCCAGCCCATAGGCCTTGCCCGATGTTGCGTAGTAGGCATCCGTTTGACCGTCAATGAGCAAAGCTCCCTCGCCAAATTCTCCACCAACACCGAAGCCCATCTCCACAAGGTCAGGAAAAATGAGCACGGCCTTGGCCTTTTTCAGCAACTTTACCGTATCTCTGTCGGCTTCAAGCCACTCTATCGCGCGCTTCACACCCGCATCAATTCGCTCTTGGGTATCGGCCTTTACAGGTGCCGCAAGCAGCAGCGTAACAAGACCTATTACGCCAAGCATCGGTTTATGCAATGTCATGACCAAGGCCTCCTGTGTCACATACCAATATTGAAGGTCTGTCCGACCAGTTCTTCGGACAGCGACCACAGGCGCTCTGCTGCAGCCTCGTCCACGGCATAAGCTTCAATACCGTTGGAGCCACCGGGCTGCGCCGGTGCCGCGATCTGGCAGTCTTCGAGATAAATGCCGCCCTTACCCGCAAGAGCCGCACTGGTTGCGGCCCATACCGAAGTGGCTGCGCCCTGCTCAACCGACTTGAAGACCATCTTGGCAGCAGAGGGTGACCGCTCACTCAGCGCGGCAAAGTCAGAATCCGCCATGTGTCGGCTCAACTCCGTCATGATAACCCCGGGGTGCACGGCAAAGCTGCGCACATTGCTGTCTTTCAGGCGTTTATCCAAAGCGACACTGAACAGCACATTGGCGGTTTTGGACTCCCCATAAGCCTGCCACTTCTCATAGTCCCGGTCGTTGTAATTGGGATCATCAAAATTAAAGTTACTGAACTTATGACCGCCTGAACTCAAGTTGACGACTCGACCCGGGGCACCCGCCAATAGGGCAGGTTCCAGCAAGCAGGTAAACAGGAAGTGTCCCAGATGATTGGTACCAAATTGCATCTCGAATCCCTGCGCTGTGCGCATGAGCGGGCAGGCCATCACACCGGCGTTGTTGATCAACAACTTAATGGCGGGGTATTCCGCAAGCAGATCGCTCGCCGTCTGGCGCACACTGTCCAGATCAGCCAGATCAACACAAGCAGTAGACAATCTAGCCCCGGGCAGTTCCTCGCGCAGTTCGGCAGCGGCCGCCTCGAGCTTTGTCTTATCCCGGGCCAGCATCACCACTTTGGCACCGGCGCTCGCCAGTGATCTTGATGTTTCTACGCCCAAGCCGGAAGAGGCACCGGTTACCAGCACCACGCCCTCGCCCAACGCAACACCCTCAAGCACATCGCGGGTGGTCGACTCTGCATTAAACTGGCTCATATCACTGCTCCTGTAAGGAAAACTCGCGGTGGCTATTGTCGCATCCCGCGAATGTCGATTTAATGGCTCCTCATCGCAGTCCCTGATGCCTATTACCCACGGGGTACACAATGGAAGCCAACGAAATCGAGTTTCTCGAAGGCAGTAACTATATCAGTTTCGCAACCCGCAAGCGTTCAGGCGACTGGGTCGCAACGCCTGTATGGTTTGCGCCCCTGGATGGCAGTTACTATCTCTTCTCCGCGGGAGACGCTGGCAAGGTCAAACGACTGGGCAACTTCAGCGAATCACGCATCGCAGCCTGCACTGTGACCGGCACCCTCACCGGTGATTGGTTAGACACACAGGGAGTTGTACTGCGCTCTACGGAAGACGAAGACACGGCGCTAAAAGCGCTGCGCCTCAAATACGGTTGGCAAATGCTCGCGGCGGATTTTTTCTCTACCCTGAGTGGCAAAATGAAGCGCCGTGCCTATATTCGCATTGATCCGTGAACGCCTCAGCTGCCCTCTTGTAGCTTGCGCAGGTAGGCACGATACACATCAACCTCTGACCGCAGCGTAGCGAGTTCAATGGCGCGCTGGATGAAGCGTGAGGCGAGCCCGGATTGACCAAGCTGCTCATGGGTCGTACCCAGCGCAAAGAGCAACTGGCTGTCCTGGGGTGACAGACGCAGTGCCTGTTGGTAATTTTCGAGTGCGGCCTGCCAGTTAGCCTTCTCTGCAGCCTGATCGCCCAGCCATGCATGATAAAAGGGATTCGATTCCCGGTAGCCAGATACTTTTCCTTCCCAGAATTGCCGGTCTGTTTCCCGCCCATCCATGGCGTATAGCACTACCAGGTTGTTCATTGCGGAGTTTTCCCAGGGGTCCAGTTCAAGCGCATACAGATAGCTGCGCTCAGCCTCCCGGTGCTGCCCTGCTGCACGGTAGATTGCCCCCAGGTTGACCCACATGTGTGACTGCTGGGGATGCAGCTGCAAAGCACGCACCGTATGCAGCCAGGCCGTTATCACATCATCTGTGCCCAGCGCCTGCATGGCAGTATTGCCGTGATGCAACGCAATAGCCTGGTCATCGGTAATACGTTGCGTTCCGGCGATCTCGCGGGAGGGCAGCGGATCGATATCAATCATGTAGCGCTCTTGGCGCCCCAGATCGACACTGGCGTTGACATGCAGGCCGACCAGCACACGCTCGCCATACCGGGTCCAGCTTGGTCGCACTTCCAACCACTGGTATCCAGCATCCAGGCCCGCCTCACGGGCCAGCGCGATGAACAGGGAAGCATAGGACAAACAGTTGGCACTGCCACGGTGAAATACATCCTGCGCACCACCTCCCGCCCCCGGATCGTACTCAATCCCCAGGGTGGCCGCCCCTTTGACGGCTGCATGCAACATGCGTAAACGCTGGCGCCGACTGGCTATACCAGACGTATAGCGCTCTACAAACTCCCGCATCTCATCGCTCACAGACAAAAGATCAGGATCAGTGACACGGTGCCGGACATCGGCAACTGAGGCGGTATCTCCCTCCCAAGCAATGGGAGGCAACTCATTGACCTGACGCTCGGACCGCAGGACAGAAGGCAGAGTCGTACAAGCAGACATTGCCATAGAGGCAATAAGAACAGGAACAAGAAGAATCCAACGGCTAGCAGACATTGGCCGGACCCACCTCGCTGTTACCACGCGGGGTATAACCATCAAAACCCTCCACTGGACCAGTATGCCTGAGCCGTGCCCCTGTTGATCAGACTATTGACCTGAGTCACCGCAGGGTCTTTTGGGCTATAGGATGCTTGGGGCACCGCACCGCAGAGCCAGCACCTGACAACTAAAAACAAGGAACCAGCCAATGACTCAACACAAACTGCCTGAACACTCTCACGAAGACCGTCAAATCATGCGCCGCCTGGCCCTCGCAGTCGGCGGCTTCCTCGCCACCAATGGGCTGATGGCTATTGTAATCACTATTACGATGGGCTGAACACGGCAGGCTGTTGAAAAAGGTGTTTTTCGCAGTTGGCCACTGGTACTTGTATGTACAAGCGAAACCGCGACTGCAAGTCGTTGATTTTGTGAGTAAAGGAAAAATCGCGCTTATCTTTTTGCGTGTGTTAAAAAAGTCAGGGGAGTCTGCCCCGCTTTTCGGGTACCCGATACAGGTTTTTCAACAACCTGCCAGGGTAAGCCTCAGGCTGCAGTGTGCAGGCCACACTCGCGACCGTCGTGCGCCTTGGTGGGGTCGAAGTAGTGCTTGCAGCTTGGAAGCTCGAACCGCTCCATGTAATCCTCCACCTGCTCGTCGCCCCAGTAGAAAATCGGTGCGACCTTGATGATACCGCGGTTGTCCATGGAGACGATATCCAGCGTCTTGCGGTGATCCGTCTCTTCCCGGCGAATACCGGTAATCCAGATTTCCGGCTGAAAATCTTCCAGCGCCCGGTTGAACGGTTCCAATTTGACCTGCTGCGTAAACGCCTGATGGTGCTCTTCCTCGTCCACGGTGGGAATTCCGCCGATGATGGCATTGCGCCGCTCAGAGGTCATAAGGGGGGAGTAGACGGAGATATTCAGGTCAAGATCACGGATTAAACGCTCGGCCACTACATAGGTATCGCGCAGGTTGTAGCCAGTATCCACCCAGATCGTCGGTAGAGACTTTTCCACCTGCGCCACCAAGTGCAACATCACGGCCGCATTGCGACCCATACTGGTAGTAGCGATCGTGCGGCGCTGCAGCCCCACGGCCCAGGAGATTACCTCTTGGGCGCTGGCGTCGCGCAGTGTCGCGTTAATACTGTCTAGATCCAGATCCACGAGTAGAAACAACCTGTTACAACATTTCAGGGTGCGCACTGTAAAGAATCAAAAAACGTCTTACAAATAACTATGATCTATAAGGATATATCGCATTGAAGCGCAGCCACTACCTGGCCGGCACATTCAGGCTGCCGCAGCGGCGAGCATTTTCTCCATTTCCGCATGCAGAGCCAAGAATTGGCCGGTCAGTTTATGGCTGGGGGCAAGATCAATGAGCGGCCGGTGGTCCCGGTGGGACTCTCGCATCTTCACAGAACTGCCCAGATAAGAAGAGAAAACAGGCAGGCCTTCCTCCAGCAACTCACCCACCAGCTCTGCAGGCAGATTCGCCTGAGAATTGAATTGGTTGATCACAATACCCTCTACCTCTAGGTCCGGATTGTGGTCTTCCTGCAACTCGCCGATGTTATCCATCAGAGAGTACAAGCTCTGCCTAGCGAAACTGTCGCAGTCAAAAGGGATCAACACCGAATCGGCGGCTATCAGCGCAGCCTTTGAATAGAAATTGAAGTTAGGCGGTGTATCGATGTAGATCCGGTCATACTCTTCGTCGAGCTTGTCCAGTGCATCGCGCAGCTTGTAGATTTTGTAACGCGACTCCAGCTCCTTTTCCATATCCGCCAGGGCGGGACTGGAAGGCAGCAGAAACAGGTTCTCGTAGGGCGTATCCCAGACAAAGGAATCCGGGTTCTGGCGCATTTTGCGCGATCCCACCGTTTGCTTGAACAGGCCAGCCACACCCTGCGCCTCTGCCGGGAAGGCTTCAGCGTCGATTTCTCCCACCAGGTAGTGCGTCGAATTGCCTTGCACATCGAGATCAACGACCAGCGTTCGATAGCCCATCGCGGCGCCAATTGCCGCCAGGTTGCAGGTGATACTGGTCTTACCGACCCCGCCTTTTTGATTGAATACGACGCGTCTCATTAGCAAAAAACCCAAAAAAAGTAGAGCAGAAAGCTGCTGGATAAGTGTAAACAATGGGATGCCCTATTGTAAGCGCAGGCCGCAAAATTGAGGCGATTTTCGCCTCTACTTCAACGTTCGCAACCTGCACAGCAGGCGCGACATTCACTCACTCACCAGACGCGCTCATACAAGCTGACAATATCCGCAGCCTCGGGAATACGCGGATTATTAGCAGGGGAACCTGAATCAAGTGCTTGCTGCGCCATCAGCTCAAGCGAACCAAACCAATCAGATTCGGCGATGCCAAACTCCGCAGGGCCAGGCACTGCGAGGTCCACGGTCAACTGCCGCAATCCCGCAACCAGTTTTTCACAGGCCGCCGCATCGTCATCAGTGCTTCGGGCAATACCCATATAGCGCGCGCTCTGGGCGTAGCGGTCCGCGGCACTGCCCACCGACCAGGCGGTGACCTCTGGCAACAACATGGCGTTGCTGAGGCCATGCGGAACATGAAACAGCGCGCCAATGGGCCTGCTCATGCCATGGATCAGGGTTACCGAGGCGTTGGCAAACGCAATGCCGCCCTGAGTAGCCGCCAACATCATGGCCTCTCTGGCCTCACGGTTGTCCGGCTGCGCACAGGCAGTGCGCACATTTTGGTAAATTGCACGCATGGCGGTGAGCGCCACGCTGTCTGTAAAAGGATTGGACTTGCGACTGACGAAAGCCTCCAGCGCGTGGCAAAGACTGTCGATACCGGTATCGGCCGTTAGCCTATAGGGCATGGTCAGGGTCAGCTCATAATCTACAAGGGCCGCCACCGGCATAAACCCCAGACCCATGCAGAGCATCTTTTCCTGGGTCTGCGTATCGGTGATCACCGCCACCCGGGTAGCTTCTGAGCCAGTACCCGCCGTGGTGGGTATAGCAATTATAGGTAAACCCGAAGGTACTTGAGCAGGCACCTTGTAGTCGCGCATCAAGCCACCATGGCGGGCGAGTACCGCCACCGCCTTGGCAGTGTCCAGAGAGCTACCACCACCAAGCGCGACGACGCTGTCGTAGTCTCCTTCCTTCATTCGGGCTAACGCCGCATAGACGCTATCGGTTGTCGGGTCTGGCACGCATTCTGCAAACACGCCAAAAGCAACGCCGGCCTCCTGCAGTGCCGCTTCAAGGCGCGCGCAGTAGCCGCACTCCACCATGAACGGGTCTGTTACCAAAAATGGTCGGGACAATTCAAGTTCAGCCAGCGTCGCCGCCAACTCCCCACTGGCACCGCCGCCAACTCGCAGAATACGTGGCAGGTTAATATTGGAAGCCTTCTGCTTTGGAGATATTTGCTTTGGGGTCATCGGGGTTTTCTCTTCCGTGAACAGGCGAAAAAGCCAATCTGCACTAACAAAA
>JBLFXU010000046.1:0-13338 GCA_047609575.1 Bacteroidia bacterium
ATCGAAGGCTGGACCCTTATAGCCACTGACATAGCTGGCGTAAACCATGACCTTCTCGGCGGCCTGCCATTTCAGTGCCAGCTTGGGAGAGATATCTGAGTCGCTCAGGGTGTCCCGGCTCTCCCCGTCAGGGCCGAACACAAGGTTGTCTGTGCCAATGTCCAGCGTGTGGTATTCCAGATCTTCCTGGGTATAGCGAACCCCAACGGTGCCCTGCCATTTATCCGTTATATCGTAGCTGACCTCGCCAAACAGCGCGATGTTCTCGCCACTCACTTCTGTGCTGGAAACACGTGTGGTGGCCGGGATGATGGGCGCCAATGGGCCTGCAGCTGTGGTGTTGCCGGTCTCCACGTCCTGTTCAAAATAGAAGGCGCCAATCACCCAGCTACCCCAGCTGGCGTTAACAGAGGAGAATCGCAGTTCCTGGGAAAACTGTTCCTGATTGGTCTCCGGGGGAATGATGAAATCAAGACCAATGGGGTTGGTCGGTCTGTTATCCAAATCCACTATGCTGATATGGTCCCAGTCCCGATAGGCCGTAATGCTTGTGACGATAAACGCATCGGCTTCCCAGTTTACGGTGAGCGAGTGACCGCTGGCATCTATCTCGGAGAAGGTGGGTTGGTCATTGCTGACATCCTGATTTTCGTCACCAATGTTTAAAGGCTGCAACTCTTGCAGCAGTGCGTCTTGGCTAGGGCTTTCCATAACGGAACGAATGGAAAGGGCGGTGCAGTCGCAATCAGTCTCGGAGTAGTCACTGGCCCACATGAGTTCCAGGTCTTCACGCGGTTGCCACAGAAACTTGCCACGCACGGTGTAGCTTTCCGAATTGTTTATGTTCTCGCCGTCAACAACGTTCTTGGCGAAGCCATCATCATCAATGGCCGAACCTGAGAGACGCACCGACAGTGTGTCAGTCAAGGGGCCTGCTACTGTGCCGCCAAATCGATACTCATCGTCCTCAATGGCTATGGCCCTGACGCTACCGCTAAACTCCGGCGTTGGATCCTGCGTAATAATGTGAATAACGCCACCCGAGGCGTTCTTGCCATACAGCGTACCCTGCGGGCCACGCAAAACCTCGATGCGTTCAATATCGACCATATCGATAAATGCCATACCAGAGCGGCCCAGCGTTACGCCGTCCAGCATGGTGAGTACGCTGGGCTCTACACCAGGGCTGAAGGCCTGGGTACCGATCCCGCGAATGTTGAATGAAGACGTGGAGGCGCCGGAGCTGGCCTGTACATTGAGTGTGGGTATGAGACTGGCCAATTCGTCGGCACTGCGAATTTGCGCGTCGATCATGGCTTTGCTGGATAGTAGCGATACGCCAACGGCAACATCCTGTAGATTCTGCTCACGCTTGCGCGCGGTGACCACTAGTTCTTCAAGTAGCCCCTGTTCTTCTGCGATCGCGCTGGAGCTTGGTAGTAGAGTTAGCATAGCGGCACTGAGAGAGGCGGCAATAAAAGTAGCGCCCGTAACCAAGGGCATAAAACCTAATACACTGTGCTGCCTGGAATGGCGCATAAAACTCATCGCGATCACCTGTCTCTATAAATTATGTTTTTTTGGCGTGCCTAGCATAGGTCATCATAGTTAACAGCACCAGAGGACAGCACCAGCTGTGGCGCGCAGTTGGGTGCACGCGTACCATGTCGGCCAATGTGAACACTTGTATGGAGAGCGCGATGAACTTAACAGGCATGGGTTGGTTGGGCAAAGCGACACTAGCGATTGTACTTACTGGATTGGTCAGTGCGTGCTCTGAGTCGGTGCCCGATGAAACACTGGAGCGCTCGCGGCAGATGCCCCAGTGGTTTGATGAATCCAAGCTTGGCATTTTTATTCACTGGGGCCCTGCCTCGGTGCCGGCGTTTGCAGCAGGCCACGCTCTGGAACCAGGGGAGCTGGAAGAAGTGCTGCTCGGGGGTTCGGGACGCCCCGAGTTGCCTTACTCGGAGTGGTATCTGTACGCCATGAATCTGCCTGACAGCGCCACGCGCAAACACCATGCCGGTGTCTATAAGAATGCGCCATACAGTGATTTTGGCCCCGTCTTCGAGCGCCGGGTTGAGCAGAGCTGGGATCCGGACGCCTGGGCTGAACTGTTTAGTCAGACCGGTGCGCGTTACGTGGTTTTAGTGACCAAGCACCACGACGGTTATGCCCTATGGCCTAGTGCTGTGACCAACCCGCAGCAGGCTGATTGGTTCTCAGAGCGCGACCTGGTTGGAGAGCTTGCTACAGCTGTGCGTAAACGCGGTATGCGTTTTGGCACCTATTATTCCACGGGCCTGGACTGGAGTTTTAACCTGGTGGCCGAGGGTGACCTGGTGGAAGATGTAATGCGCAGTGCGCCTCCCGGCGAGGCCTACGGCGACTACGTGTTTGATCAGATGTCAGAGTTAATCGAGCGTTATCAGCCCGACTTGCTCTGGGCGGACATCGGTTATCCCACAGAAGGGCGGCTGGGGGAGTTGTTACAGAGCTATTTTGCGCAGGTTCCCGACGGCGTGGTGAATGATCGCTGGGGTGGGGTGGATGCGCTGGGTAAAATCGCCGCTATTCCTGGCGCTGCCAGCGTCATGAAAGCACTGGCGCGTTGGATGGTAAAAAACGCCGACCCACTCGCGGATGATCCCGCACGTATTGGCTTTAAAACGGCTGAATACGCCAGTCTTCCTGGGATCTCGCCCTTTAAGTGGGAGTCCACGCGGGGGCTGGGTGCATCGTTTGCTTACAATACGGAGGAGATTCCTGAAGACAGGCTGACGGCGCAGGAGCTGGTGCATTTTTTGGTGGATACGGTAGCCAAGAACGGCAACGTATTGATCAATGTGGGGCCGGATAGTTACGGTATGATCCCTGACGAGCAGCAGGCACCGTTGAGCGGGCTCGGTAATTGGTTACAGGGCAATGGCGAGGCTATCTACGGCAGTAAGCCGTGGATTCGTGAAGCCAATACCCGGGGCAGAGAGCTGCGCTATACGACTAAAGACAATGCCCTCTACGCCATTGTGTTTGGCGACGTAGAACAGACGTTTACGATTGAGCACCCCGGTGATTCCTGGACAAAAGTAGAAGTGCTCGGTGCTAACGTGCAGGACTCGCAGTCGCGCGATGGAATGTTGCAGATAAGCCTTGATCGCGAACTAGCGGGCCCCGCGGTCGTAGTAAAACTTTCTGAATAGTGATCGGGCCGCGTAGGTGGGGCCGCCTGGGTGGGTCACGCAGTTGGCGCCGCCTGGATCATGTCGCGCAGGTTAGGAGTTGACTCTCAAAGAGCCCCCCCGTACTTCATGGTGCGACAGCAACTCGCACAGATTCATACTGACCAAACTCTATATTTGTTGTGCTGCTAAACTTCTTTAGAAACCCCAGCTTGCCGCGGGCATCAGACTCCATGCGGTGCAGCAACCTCTCACCCTGTTCCTGCGCGAAGTGAAAGATCAGGCTGTAGTGCTCCAGCTTTACGCTGAATGCTGGTGACATCGGCTCTGCATTACTAATAGCAATTTCATCGATCTTTCCTGTTGCTGTATTTAGCAGCAGATGACCTTCCAGCTTATCCACATCTTTTTCCAGTGCGGCAACGCGCGGTGAGAAAGTATATCGGGCCTTACCTGCATCAGTGTTGATCAGCGCCAGTGTGTTCGGGTCAACGAGGTACTGGTAACTGCTGGTTTCGGGGTCGCGATCGTCTATGCGCTTTTTTTCCTCTTCCTGAAATTTCTTCAGTTGTTTTTTCTCAGGCGGCTTGCCATCCACCGAGATCAATTGGCGTTGTTCATAGCGAGCACGCGTGGGATCGTGTCGAACTACACGCAGCTCATCGTCTTGCTGTACCGTCATTGTGAACTGCCAGCGCGCGTCCATGTCGGCGCCATCCAACTCCTGCAATGCAGATTTAACCTCCACGTGGTTGTCCGCAAGAACAGCAGGCTGCGCAGCGAGCAGAGCGGGTGCAACGAATAGAACGGCAAGGGCAACCAGGCGAGCTAGCCTAGTTTTGCATAATGTGGGGAGTGGCGCCCAGAGCAACGGGGCGCTCGATGCGCCCCGGTGATCGATCAAGCCGCGAGCGGCTGTTTCAGCCGTCGGTTGTAGCGGATAAGTTGGAAGCCGATTCGTAGCTTCTTCCATATCGAAGCGGTTTCAATGGCCTCCAACAGGTCGGTTGGGAAGATGCTGCTATACAACGGAATATTGTACTTCTGGCGTATGTCTTCCAAAGAGGTATCCCACTCTTCTTCCCAGGGTATGTCCATCATCCATGGCGTATCGCGACCGTGCTGCCATGCCTCGGTCATGATCTGCATGAGAATGGTAAAGCCTCTGGGCTCCTTGAAGTTGCTGATCGTCATCACTGCAGCGAGGAACATCGAGGAATAGTTGTGGCCAAATTGGGCCATCTGAAAAGCCGAGATCGCAATTTCGTTTGAAGACGTTGTTTCGTAGCCCGCCGATAAGTGCCACACATCGTGCATCTGCAGAATACGTGCGTTGAGATAGTGCAGAGCATGTGGCAGTTCACCCAGCGCGATGGAATCGCGATCCAGCACCTCGGGGTCATAGCCGTTGTCTACCATCATGGTGTAGAGCGATTTACCCAGGCTGCCCTCTGGGCATTTGCCCAGCGCCAGGATATCGGTGTAGCCAGGCACCGGGTTTTTGATGGCATTCATCGCGCCGGGGTGATTACTGGCTTGTTCGTTGGCAATTTCGCTAAACTCCGGATGCAGCGCTGCTCCCAGGGAGGCGACCGCCACAGTTATGGATATAGCGTCATAGCCTTCGTCGAAGCCGTCCACAACCGCCCAGAAGGCCTGCCAGAAGCTTTCCTCAAGCGGCGCTTCAGGGAATCGCTGCGGAATCTCAGGCGTTGGGCCAGAGCCCAGCCACGCCGATGAAATATTGTCCCACACCGCCTCAGTCGCCTCAGGGCACGCATAGGCGACCCAGGCTGCGTAGGCTGCAAGTTTCAGCCTGCCTTCGCTGTTGCCGGCTTTAGCAGCGGCAACCGCCTCGGCGATGGACTTGGCATCCGTATGACGGGCGAGTTGTTGTAGCTGTTCTCTTTTGGACACGACAACCTCCTTTGCTGTATAGAGTTCTGGCGCAATGCACGAAAATCTAGTATACGACAATTTCAGCAACCTGCCACAGGAGCTAAATCAGGTTATGTCAGGGACAAAATCAGGATTGATTCGTAATATTCTCATCGCTGTTGTGGTTCTGATAGCGCTGTTGGTGACATTTTTGGCCTGGTGTTACTCAGGTGCGATTGGTGGAGTCGATACCGATGAAAAAGTCATCGCGCTCACCTATGACGATGGACCCAACCCGCCCCATACACAGGCCATGCTGGAAGTGTTGGCCAGACATAACATTAAGGCGACATTTTTTCTCAAGGGCCGGAACGTCGATGCGTTCCCCGAACTGGTTTCGCTTATTGCAGCGGCCGGCCATGAAATCGGCAACCACAGTTACTATCATGTGCCTATGACGTCGTTCAGTCGTGCGAAAATGAAAGCGGAAGCGCAACGTGTTAACGCGCAGCTGGAAGAGATTCTGGGAGTTGCACCACAACTATTCCGTCCACCTTATGGCGCTCAGGGGCCAGGACTGAAACTTGCGTTGGACGAGTTGCAGATGACCTCGATACTGGCCAACGCAATGGGTCTGGATTGGGAGATCACCGATGGGCAGGTGATTGCCGAGAAAGTGCTGGCAGATGTTGGGCCAGGTAGCATCATCTTGTTACATGACGGCCATGGCGAACCGGATGAGCCTAATGACCAAGAAGGCCGAGCGGGCACGGTGGCCGCGACTGAATTGATCATTACACAATTGCAAGAAGAGGGTTATCGCTTTGCCACTGTCAGTGAGCTACTGGCCTTGGCGCAATAATAGTAAGCGTTAGTCTGCGGCGCTGACGTCGTTCTTACTGTCACCGCCTGAGACAAATTTCTTCAGGCCTAGGGCCCAGCTAACAAACGGCGCTGTTTGTGCCTGCCATACGCTGTGAAACTGTTCCCCGCTTTGCAGGCCCGTGGGCGGGTACTCGTCAACCTCGGGATGGTAGTAGCTACCAAAGGCCACATCGTACAGCGGTAGCCAAATAGCGAAGTTCTTATCTTGATGCTGCGGCAGCTTGGAATGGTGTATCCAGTGGTATTGCGGTGTCGAGAAAAACGGCAATAGTTTGTGCAGTACAGGTATGCGCACGTTCGCGTGAATGAAGAAATCCCACAAACCTAGCATTAAGGCACCGGCTATTAGCGCCATGGCATTCGGGCTTGTATCGGTTACATTAAATACAAGCCCAAGCGTTAGCCCCCGAAACAACGACTGTCCTGCCGGTTCCAGAAAATGGGAACGAAAAATCGTGGTGGTATTCAGGTGCTCGTCAGAGTGATGAAGTTTGTGCAGTTCCCACAGCACTGGGAAGGTGTGTTGCGCCCGGTGCCACCAGTAGTAGGAAAAATCGCCCAGGAAACACGCGATAAAAAAGATGGCGGTGCCCTGCAGCAGAATATCGAGTAGTGGGATACCGACCGAGAACGAAGGTGTAGGCACTTCCAGACTGGGCAGCCCGCTGATGCTTGCAACAGACAGCGTACCTACCACCACCAGCGCCGCGAAGGCGGGGGCCAGTAGCAGATTGCTCCAGGTGATACGCCAGTTCAGCCAGTAGTTTGAGCGCGGCACATCCCGCAACACGGGCATTGATTTTTCCAGCAGTAGAAAGGCCGGCCAGGTCAGTAGCAGAGCCAAATAGCCACCTAGTAGCGCAAAGAATACGCCGCCCAGTTGTGTCAGATAGAAACTCCAAGCTTCCTGCATGCTTGTACCTCAATTGCGTCTAGTCATTGCAGCATAGAAATTAGCACAGGCAGGTGTTCGCGGGAAACAGGTATTGCGCTGGATTCAGCGATTGGGCCGTCGCATATTTAGCATTATAGAGGCAGCACAGGCGCGCGTTCCACCAGCTTCACCGGGCCGATGAGCCCGGCAGAGACAGGCGTTTTATGATTACCAAGGTCGGGTGCATCCCAGCCCTGGTCACCGCCTGCTATTTCCCTAATAATTCGGTTTTTGCGCGCCGGCGTCAGAACCACGCGCAACTCGTTGTCGCCAAATTGTAGCGCGTCGGTAATATCTACTGAGTAAGGCGGTACCAGTGCATTGCCTTGGTGTTGACCATTTACGAATATTTGCGCCGCGCCAAATAAGGCGCTGAGCTGAAGTTCAAAGCGATGCCCCGCCGCGATTGCATCGACTTCACTGTGCTCTAATTTTTGGCTGGCAGTGTACAGTCCTGGTTCACCACTGTTGCGTAGCAAGGGTATCTCCAGCCAGTCGCCTGGCAGGCTGCCACTGTGCAGAAATGTTCCGCCCGCTGCTTCCAGTGTCCATTGTGTGATTGCGGTTTCCCGCATTTGGCTGCCAGGGGATTTGCTGAGGCCTCCTTGGGCGGGTTCCTTTTGGCTTAGCCACAGTGTGCCCGAGCCGTAAGCGGGCAGTGTGAGTGACAGTGCGCTCTGGGCAATTTTGTCTGGTCTGTCATCCGCTCTGTCATCTGCGCTGCCATCGAGCCTAATCGTGGTCCCGCTCCAGGCATCTAGCCAAAGTGTAGTCCGCCAGTGTTCGCTCAAAGTGAGGTGTACGGTGACACTCTGATCAGTGGGGTTGCTGAAAAACTGCAGTAGCCCGCCATCGGTTAGTCTTCTACGGATAGACTTAACAACAGTATTGTTGAACTGCACCGGAGCTCGCGGTAGTGCTGTCGTACTGGCAAGTGAAGAGAGGGCGGCCCTGACACGGGCATCCCCGGAATTTTCCACATCCATGCCTCTTTGCCGCTGCGGCAGATCGCCAATAATCTTCACCGGTACGCCCGCAGCTGCGAGTCTTGCCACATGCTCCGCGACTTTCGGTGACATGGCATTGATATTGTGCAGCAAGAGCGCGCGGGCTTTTAGTGCGCCTGCAGTCAGTACGCCGTTCTCCGTTGTTGCGCTCGCCAGCGCATGTTCGTTAATCCAGGCCCAGTGCAGACCCTGTTGTTCAAGTTCACGGGTACTGTGCCATGCGGCACGCATCCATTGCACACCGCGACCGGCCGCCTCTTCGCGATCAGGCAGTGCAAGCTGTTCGCCGGGGAAGCGACCCTGGTCAAAAGGCTCTGCAGGATTACTGTAGCCCTGCGGGAAACCCATGTCGGGATAGAGTACGAGTACGTCGGTTTCTGGCTCGCCCTTGCGCAGTAGGTATTGATTGCGAGCAATGTATCGGTTCAACGTGGAGGCATGGGGCCAGAAGGCCCAACGCTCGCTGTAGTCCATCGACAACATGCCCAACTGCCAGGGATACCAGCCGTCGGCCAGAGGGTATCCACGCTCGGCATGATCCGCCAATTGATAGGCGGTGCCGTGATAGATCAGCTGTGTGATGCCGGCGGCGAAGGCTTTATCTGCCAGTGCTTTTATCTTGACCGGTGTGGTCATGAAGGCGCGGCCCACAAAAATAAACGACTCAGCCGAGACGATGGGTTTCCCTGCAATATACGCGCCCGAGGATACGGCCTTCAAGAACATTTCAGAGCCACCCGCATAGAGTTGTTCTGCTTCGGGAATGTCGGACTCTCCTGCGGCCCGGATAATGTCTACTGGTCCGCCATAGCCTTGTAGTCGGTGGGCGAACCCACGTTCGGCACCCCAGGAGGCCAGGGTCTCAAAGTATCGTTCGCGGAATAGATCTGAGGTGACGCTCTGCCAGTCCTCCAAAAAGCGCTGTCCCGGTTCGCCCAGGTCATACTCTGCAGCGGTGGCAATATTCAGGGCATGGAAGGGCATTTGGTCCCTACCGGGTTCTGGCAGGGCGCTCATCCAGGGTTTCGGGTCATAGCCACGCCGCTGCTCGAATTCATCGAGGTGACCACGGGCAAAGTGTCGCTCCTGGCGAAACTCCAGGCTGTCATTAAAGAAGGCGCGCAGCGGATCGCCAAAATACTGACTGAGCCCGGTACCGGATCGAAACAGGTAATCCTGGTTTGCGCGCATGCGCTCTGCATCCAGGTGATCGACCACATAGCCGGGATTGGGGTGTGCGTAGCCGCCGGCGATGAGTTCACCCCCTGGCATTTGCCACAGGGCAGTGACAACCCAGTCACCTTCGGGCACCTCCCAGTTCAGCTGATTGTTGTCCACTGCATGACTTAAGTCGCGAATCGACTCCGGGTCCAGCGTGACCTGATCAAGAAAGTTCCAGGGTTGCCAGCTGCGCTCGTTAGTTATCACTCTTGCTGCAGTGACCGCCACCAGTTGCCTGCGATCCGGCGCGAAGACCTGCATGGGCGTTTGCCCCAGCATTCCAACCGCGCCTGCGGCAAACGTTGCCAGTGGCATGGTTGGGGCGGGTAGCTGCGCACTGTGGGAGCGTGGTCCGGAGACGAACAGTTCGCTATGTACCAGCTGCCGCAGGCCATCTTCGATAGCAACGTGGGGGCCGCCACTGGGCCAGCCTGAACCATTGTTGAGGTCAACTTCCATGCCCAGACGCCGGGCGCTGTGCATAACCGCGTGTAGGTTTTTATAGAATGCGGGTGAATCCCAGCCTGCTTCGGTCCAGCCGGGTGAGGCCAGGTCCGTCTGCGTCAGACCAATAGCAAAGGGCTGAATTTCGATACCGGCAAGGCCAACGTCGGCGAACAGTTGCATCTCGCGCTGCAGTTCGGTCTGCGTCACCAGATTCCCGGGCCACCACCAGCGAGTCCATGGGCCAAAACGCAACGGGGGCCTGGCAAAAGCGTTGAGATCGACGGGGGATCTGCGATGCATATCCGCAGCCTGTTGCCAGGGTGGGGTTGTAGCCTGTGCCGGGCCCGCAGTCTGCAAGTGAGCAAGCAAAGGTACACTGGGGTCAGCTACCGGCTCGGTGCTAATGTAATGATACGTATAGGCCAAAACCACCGTAAAGACCACGGCGGCTAGCAGGGTGAAAGTAACGGCGCCCGCCAGCAATCGGCGCAGCCAGATCATGAGACGCATCTTGGTACTCGCCAGTAGTGATTGCGCAAGGAGTGAGTGCGCAAGGCTTTAGTGGGCCAGGCGGATATCAAAGAACCGGGCGATGACATTAAACACCTGCTTTGATTCTGGTATATCGGTGTCAGAAAAGAAGTAGTGGGTCAGCCCTTCGTAGACGTGCAACTCGGAATGAGCTCCGGCGCCTATCAGCCTCTGATGGGTAGCCACAGCAGAGCTGAGAGCCATGTCTCTGGTGCTGGTGATAACCAGAGACGGGGGAAATCGGCCCAGCAAGTCCAGGTGGTTAATGGGAGCGACAAGGGGGTCGTTCCAATCGACGTCTGCAAAGTACTCCATTTCCTGGCCACCGGCGATATCGGTGCGCAGTATTTTGTCAATCTGCACAGCGTCACCGACGAAAAAGTCGCCAGCGCCGGCGCAGAAAATTCCTACCGCGCCCGGTTGTGGAAGGTCGTGTGCATCAAACCAGGCCACCGACTGGGCGGTAAGTAAGCCTCCTGCCGAGCAACCGAAAATGCCAATCTGTTCGGGTTGGTAACTATTGAGCAGGTGCCGATAGACCTTGGCTACGTCCTCGCTCGCGGCAGGGAAGCGGTGTTCCGGCCCTTGGCGATAATCAACACTAATAATCTTCATCCCGGCAATACTGGCCACAGGAATAGATTCCAGTCTGCCCTCTGTGCGTGCGCCCATCATAAAACCGCCGCCATGCAGGTTGATTAGCACGCGCTGGGTATTTTGCGGGGCCACGCCCCCGACGGGTTCGAACACTTCAGTGTAAACACCGTCTATCTCCAGCACCGATTCAGTCACCGGGTATAGCTCGCGCGCCCGGTCGATTTTTGGCTGGTAGAAGTATTCGTCGAGAATACTACGGATTTCACCTATGTCTCCGGTGGCAAACTTGATCAGATGAGGCCCCAGTTGTTCCATCTGCGCCGCTACAGCCTGTGTGCTTTCAGGGCTGGCAAGCTCTGACGGGGGAATGTCGCTGGTAAACCGCTGTGCGACTATGACACCGGCGACCACCGCGCCCCCGGCGATAAATGCGAGCAATATTCTGATCATGCGGTGAATCCCTGCTTATCTTAAGTGAGTGGAGTGAGCCCGATCACGGAAGTTAATAAGGAGAGTGTAACGCTCACTGCGGGGTAGTTGCACTTTGCCGCTCATGCCTCAGTTTGGTCTATAGTGCTGATACGGTGCTGAAGCGGTGCCGAGGTTGGGCTAATTCATGAAGGAGATTTGAGATATGCGCTATTTGTTTGGCATTTTGATATTGGCTGTCTGTGTTGGCAGCGCTAGAGCAGACTCAGATTGCCAGCCATCGCGCTGGGGTGCCCAAGACGAGATCGGCAATGCCAACCTCATCACTGCTGCATCAGTGCTGGCCGCTTCGAAACTGGTTCGTACGGGCAAGACGTACTCTCTGGGCATCATTATCGACAGTTCGACGCCCGCCTTTGCGCCGCGCCAGATGAGTCTGCACGTTGTGCAGCCCGGCCAGCAGCAGGGTCGTCGTGTGTTTCCCAACTCCACCTACAATGATGATTTTTTTGTCGGCTGGTTTGGCATTGGCTCGCAGTTAGACGGATTGGGTCACATAGGCGATGCAAACGGCATTCACTACAACTGCCACGATGCCAAGGATATCGCCGAGTTCACCGGTCTGACGAAACTGGGTACACACAATGTGCCACCTATCGTGGCGCGTGGGCTAGTGCTCGATATGGCGGCACACAAAGGTGTTGATCACCTCAAGGCCGGGGAGTCTTTCAGCGTGGAAGATGTGCAAGCGGTTGCTCTCAAACAGGGGACGCCGATCAGGGAAGGCGACGTGGTGCTGTTCCATACCGGTTGGACCGATGCCATGTTCGACTCGCAGCCGCAGGTATGGGCTGCCTCCGAGCCTGGTATGAGCGAAGAGGTGGCCCAATACATGGCTGCAAAAAATGTCGTGGCTGTAGGTGCCGATACCTGGGGCGTTGATGTGGTGCCGGCGGCTGATCCGAACCGAACCTTCCAGGGCCATGTGATCCTGCTGAAAGAAAATGGCATCTATTTACTGGAGACTATGAACACCGGGCAGCTGGTGCGTGACAGCGCTTATGAATTTCTCTTTGTACTGGGACAGGCTAAAGTGCGTGGATCGGTGCAGATGATTATCAACCCGGTGGCGATCCGGTAACTGAGGTCTCGGGACATTTTATTGGCGCGCCCCTATCGCCACCAAACCCTGGCCCCGCTAATTTGTATGCCGATGGATATGGAGTGAACGTATGAAAAAGATACAGTACCGCGATTTTCTGCCGGCGGAGACCGAACGAGGAGGTTTGTTCGGCGGTGTGGATTTTTCCGGCTTTGAAAGCTGTGTTGTTGCCATGAATGACTGGTTGGCGGAGCAGGGCGCAGAAATGATTCGTATTGAGACCGTCATCCTCCCGAATATTCACAATGTGGAGGAAGACGGCACCACTGATACCGAACTGCACGCCTCGGCGCATACTATCTGGTATCAGTTTATCAGAGTCTGGTACTACGAGAGCTGATCCCTGTGCCGGCAATGGCGTTTATTCATGCGCGCTGTCGGTTTCCTCTTCTGATTTTGGCTCAGGGTTCTTCAATGCCTTGAGCTCATCCTTGGTGATCGGCGTAAACATGCCCAGTCCGCAGGTGGGTCCGCGACTGAGGCCACCCGCAGTTTGCAGTAGGGTAATGGAATCTACGCGGCAGAGCTGGCTGGTCTGGGTTTTGTAGGCTATCGTGCTGTGGCGGCGCATGCTGGGACACCGGTGTGGCAGTTTATTCAGGTAAATGCCTTTTCCCAGCATATGAAAGACGATAGTCCGGTCATCGAGGATCTCGGTGTTGTCGATGCGCGTCGATGAAATACAGCGCTCGTCTTCCATTGCAGCGTCCTTGGCTTCCTCGGCACTGAGTGGCAGTGCCAGCAGCAGCATGGCGCAAGCCAGTATTCGCCCGATGCTGGTGTGGCTTGACTTGGTAACGGCTTTTCTTGCGTAGTTTCTGTGCATTATTCTGGTCTCCTCATTACTGTACAAAGAATTCGACACCCGGCTGAAACCCGAGTTCCCCATAATGACAGGTAACTTATATCAGCGCCGGGCGATTTTCTTGTCGAACTCTTTAGCCGTTGCTATGCTCAATGTGAAACCTGTTTGAGGATGCTGGGATAAAAATACTGTCTAACAAGCGACTGACTCTCCTTACGTTGCTGATTTTTCTGACAGCTTCGGGTTTGAGTAGGGCAGCG
>JBLFXU010000047.1:0-13326 GCA_047609575.1 Bacteroidia bacterium
CGATCATAGTTTCCAGATTTGAAATACTCTGACCATGTATGCCCAGCCAGGCGTTGTCATAACGCACCGCCAGTTCCAGCATGCCAGCCGCATCGCGCGCGCCAGAATGACCGAGAATGATCTGCAGCTTGGGGAATTCCGCCAAAGGCGCCTCGTAGTGGCGCGGCATGGCATAACGATGGGATGATTCTGGCTCAATGCCCGCCCTACCCCCATGGAAAAACACCACTAATCCAAGTTTTTCCGCCTCTTCATACAAAGGCATTAACGTAGGTGCGTCCGGGTAAAAACGCTGCACCGGTGGATGTAGCTTGATGATACGGCCGCCGGCCGCTGCGTGCGCCCGCATTTCTTGCAGCGCCGTTTTTTCGCGAGGATGTACCGAAAGCCCGGTATGTAGGCGCTCGCCGGCATCTGCCTGGTCGACCGCTGTGCGCCAATCCTGTGTCAGCGTGTCGCCAAATGGCATCCCCAATTTGATCGGTAACAACAACGCGCGCTCCACGCGCATGGCATCCATCTCGCGCAGCAGATTGGGAATAGTCTGCGTTTCTGAAAAACTACTGCCCCACAGGCCCTGCGCTACGGTATGCCATTGCAGGTCACCCAGCGCCGCCTCGGTAAAGTTACCGTTGGCGTAGATATCCAGGTCAAGGGTGCACTCCTTACCGGGGTCGTCGCAATCCAGCAGGTGTTTGACCCGATCGGTGCGGGCCAAAAGATCCAGCTTCGGTTGAAACAGAACTGACATTCCCAGATGGCAATGCACATCCACAGCCATCGGGATGCTCTCATCAATGCAGCGCAACTGACCCTGCTCATCGAGATCAAACCAGGGCAATTGGGCCAGGCCGCGATAGCCTTGGTACACATGCGGACCATATTCACCCTTGCCACGGCTTTGCCCTTCCAGTTCGCGCTGACGCGCGAGCAGGTCAATATCTGCCTGGGTATAGCGATCACCGGGAGGGCTGCCGCAGCCACCCAGCGCGAGGGACGTCAGGGAAAGGCCTGCAGCACCAAGCAGACCGCGTCTTGATAAAAAATCATCCTGCATGATGGCTAACTCCAGAGTATTCTAACGGACGATATCCAGCACCCAGCTTACCCAAAAGTACGCCCTGTCGAAAGAACATTGGCGAAACGGCGCTATTACCGGGCCATTCCAGCGCCTTTGCAATTCCTTATGCAGAACAAACGTATACACGTGCTTACAATGTGCCGTAAAGTACCCCGCTGATTCAAATAACGATTTCAAGAAGCCCGAAGGTAACCACAATGTCGCGTTTTTCTCTTATTTCCCTGACCAGAATCCCAACAGCCCTACCAGCGCTAGTCATCGCTTTATCCATAGTCCTTGCAGGCTGCTCGGACGGCTCCGACGGCAACCAAGCCGTGAAGACAGATCGCGCCTACTACATACTCCCACCGGGTAACTATGGCGGCTTGCCGACCACACAGAACTCCCTTGATCAGCTGCCGCTGTACGACGGCCTGACGCCGCTGCGAGGCAATGTGACAGACGCCGACATAGAACGACTATTCCTGCCCGAGAACTTTCAACCCATTGGCGAGACCTTCGAGGAGGCCACAGGCCGACCGGGCACCACGATCCTCTACGACGAATTCGGCGTTCCGCATATCTCCGGCATAACCCGCGAGGACATGGCTTTTGGTGCGGGCTGGGTAACAGCGCGCGACCGAGCACTGTTATTGAATCTGGGACGCGGGCCTTCTCGCGTGGCGATCGCGGACGTACCGGGCATCAATGCCTTCTCACTGGTCACCAGTGGCCAGACGTTCGTACCCAGTGCAGCAACCGAGCAATTGGTCACCGATCAGGCCAACCTACTGGTTGAGCTATACGGCGACGAGGGACAACAGGTCCTCGACGAGGCAACAGCCTATGCAGACGGCTTGAACGCCTACCAGGCGTACACAGGCACCTCACAACCTATACCCTACAACTCCAACGATGTGATTGCAGTCACCGCGTTTATCGGCTCAATCTTTGGCGCCGGTGGCGGCAGTGAAACCTCCAACGCGGAATTCTTGTCCACATTGAGGAATGGCCTGGGTGACGGACAGGGCCGGCTGGCCTGGGAAGATGCCATGCTGTTCGATGATCCCGAAGCACCTACAACCATCGATACCCGGTTTGAGTATGGCCCGATCACAGGCGGCGAAGTCACCGGTAGCGTCACCGTAGACCAGGGTTCAGTCATCTCATTGGATCCCCGCGAGCAGGGCGGACTGATAGCCAACAACAAGAGCAACGACGACGGTGTACTCATACCGGCCGCGGGTCCGCTACCAGATCGAGAGGCCTCCAACTTTCTGATCGTGGGCGCCACACAATCTGCCAGCCGTAATAATCTGGCCGTAATGGGCCCACAGTTGGGCTACTACTACCCCGAGATCGTGCAGCAAATGCACCTAAGTGCACCTGGCATAGAAGCCCAGGGTGTAGGGGTGCCAGGACTGTCTATGTACCTGCTGATCGGACGAACGCAGGACTATGCCTGGAGCCTGACGTCAGCTAGCCACGATGTTCGCGACGTGTTTGCGGAGCTACTGTGCAACCCCGATGGCTCTGATCCCAGCCGCGATTCACTGCACTATGAATATAATGGCGAGTGCATCGCCTTCGAGATATTCAATGCAGGCACACTCAACGGCACACCGCTGATCTATCCGGTTTCAATACACGGTCCAATGATCGGCACAGCCACTTCCGATGGTCGGCCCATCGCTCTGACACGCAAGCGTTCAACCTTTGGGCGAGACAGCCTGAACCTGATTGCGCTCAAAGATATGACCGAGGGCGATGCCTCTACACCGGAAAACTTCTGGAAAGCCGCGAACAGGTTCGGCTTTACCTTCAACTGGGGCTACATGTCACGCGACGCCACCGCGTTCTTCTCATCGGGCTATCTACCCGTGCGAGCGCAGGGTCTGGACAGACGCCTGCCAACACTGGGCAATGGCGAATACGAGTGGCAGAGCTTTCTCACCCAAGCAGAACACCCGCACTCCACAGGCGGGCCCTCAGGGCGATTGCTGAACTGGAATAATCAATCCGCGCCGGGTTTCATGCACGGCGATCGCTCGCCTTATGGCTCCGTGCACCGGGTTGAGCTATTTGACCAGTTTCCAAATCGGGTACGACTGGCGGAGGTTGTTGGCATCATGAACCGCTCCGCCACCGAAGATGTTCGCTCGCCTGTATGGCCGGTGATCAGTGAAGTGCTGCGCGGTGGTGACGCTCCAAGCGCTCTGTCCGCCACTGTAGTTGACCTGCTTGATGACTGGGTCGCGGACGACGCACCGCAACTGGATGCGGACGACGACAGCTTCAACGATCACGCAGGACCGACTATTTACGAGGCACTGTTCAAACCGCTGGCAGAAGCTGCATTGAGTCCGGTATTTGGTGCGACGACCGATGCCCTGGATGACCTCCGCAACCTAGGCGGCAACAACGGTGCCAGCCTGCTGGATAAGGATCTTCGGACACTGCTTGGCAAGCCTGTCGATGGGCCGTTCAACCTGAGCTACTGCGGCAATGGCGACCTGGATGTCTGCAGAGACTCTCTGTGGGCTGTGGTGGAAGCGGTCAGTCAGGATTTAGCGGTTGAGCGCGGCAACGATCCAAGCACGTGGCTCATGAAAGGGCGACGCCTGGGTTTTACACCCTCGCTGATTCCGAATACATTCAGGGCTACCAACAGACCGACTTTCCAGCAGGTATTGGAGTTTGTACCTGGGGGCTGACCTGAAACTGTGGGCTGAAGCAAGCTGAGCGATCTGAATTGAGGGGCCGGGCAGCACTTGAACTACTCAGCCCTCTGGTCAAGGATTGCCTTGGGGCAACACACCAGATGACGCCCTTCCCCCTGCCCTGCTAGACTGCGGTGGCATGGAAATTTTGTCCTATTTCGAGTTCAGCGTGATCGCCGGGGTGCTACTGTACATTCTGGCTATTGCCTCTGCATTAGAGGCCATGCTCAAAGCTCGCACCCCACAAGGCGCAATTGCCTGGACCATCTCCCTGCTCAGCCTGCCATTCCTTACCGTTCCTGTGTACCTGGTATTCGGACGGAATCGCTTCGATGGTTATCTCGAACAGCGCGAATACATCGAAGCGGCCTCATACCGGCTGATCGCCGATCGCAGCAGCGCCCTACGGCAACACGTAAGCGAGGCTGATTCACCGCTGTATACCAGCCTATGCAAGCTCGCGCGCATGCCTGCTACCACAGGCAACCATGTTGAACTACTCATTGATGGTAGTCAGACCTACGACAGCATTGCCTCCGGCGTGGAGCGCGCAACCCAGTACGTGCTTTTTCAGTTCTACATCATCCGCGATGATGAAGTCGGCAGACGCCTGGGCAAAGTGCTGGCAGACCGGGCGCGAGACGGTGTGCGCGTATACCTCCTGTACGACGAAATCGGCAGCCGCGCTTTCCCCGGCACCGGCCTGTATAAGCAGCTGAAGATGACCGGCGTGCAGGTTGCGCCGTTCAATACAACCCAGGGCCGGCGCAACAGGCTGCAACTCAACTTCCGCAATCATCGCAAGGTTGTTGTGGTGGATGGTCGCGAAGCCTGGCTGGGCGGACTGAACCTTGGCGAGGAATATCTGGGGCGCGATAAAAAAATCGGTGACTGGCGCGATACCCACGTACGTTTCAGCGGGCCGGCTGTACTGGGGGCTGAGGTGGCCTTTGCCACCGACTGGCTATGGGCCACGCGCTCGATTCTTGATGTTGAAGCGGACTTTTCCTATAGGAACAGAGGCGAGAACCAGAACCAGAACCAGAACCAGAACCAGAACCAGAACGAAAAAAAGAACGAGGAGAAAAGCCAGAATAAAGACGAATGCACTGTATTGGTCTTTCCCTCTGACCCGGCCAGTGTCTACGAAGAAGCGGGGCTTATGTACCACCAGATTATTGTCGCAGCAAAGGAGCGCATCTGGATTGCCAGCCCCTACTTTGTGCCGGACCGCGCCATCATATCGGCTCTGCAGCTGGCTGCACTGCGCGGTGTGGATGTACGGATAATCATCCCGGAAAAAGCAGATGGGCCGGTAATGGCTATGGCCAACTGGTCCTATACCGGTGAACTACTTCCGCTGGGTATAAAAGTGTATCGCTACCAGCGTGGCTTCATGCACCAGAAAGTCTTTCTCATGGACAATACGATGGCCGGTGTCGGCACCGCAAACTTCGACAACCGCTCCTTCCGGCTTAACTTTGAAATTACCTTGCTGGTCGACAATTCCGGCTTTGCCTCCAAGGTTGAGAAAATGCTGCAGGATGATCTGGACCAGTGCACACAGGTAACACTAGCAGACATACAAGAGAAACCTGCATGGTTCCCGTTCGCCATGGGCGCTGCACGCCTTTTTTCACCGCTGTTGTAACGAGTCGGTAAGGCAACAGCAGTGAGTTTTTATTGTGCCCGGTTCACTTACATTCACTACACCCGGCCAATTATCGAATCTTGATACATGCAGGCCCTATCTCTATTATTATTGAACACGCACTACAGACCACTCTTACACTCACCCCAAGCAACCCATGCAAACCCAAGAGCGAGACGAAACATGGCCTCCTTCCCCACAAGCCCAGATCTGCTCAGCACTGATGCACTGGACCAGATGCTACATGCCAGCGGTCACCTGACCAGTGGGCGCGTATCTGCCTTCGAGCACAAGCTTATTGGTACAGGGAAAATGGGCGACAATGCGCGTCTGACACTGTCATACGAGGGCGATTCATCGAGCGCGCCCGCAACCCTCGTGGCAAAATTTCCCGCCAGTGACGAGCATGCCCGCGCCATGGCTGGTGCACAGGGCGCGTACTACAACGAAGTGATGTTTTATCGCGAACTGGCACCACGCACGACCATGCGCACGCCTATTATCTACGGCAGTGAGCTCAGCGAAGATCGCACCGAGTTTTTGCTACTAATGGAAGACATGTCACCCGCAGAGCCCGGTAGCAATCTGCTGGGAGCCAGCCGCGCACACAGCGAGCAGGCATTGCTGCAAGCGGCAAAGCTGGCCGCCGCCTTCTACAACGATGACACGCTGGCCGGGCGAGACTACGTTATGACCCCAGCCCATGATGATGGCGGCGAGTTCGGCGGCAGTCTCATGGAGCAGTCCTGGCCAGGATTTGTTGATCGCTTCGGACATGGGCTATCGCAAGACGCTATCGACTTTGGCGAGCGTTACGTGCGCGGCCACACACATTTCGTGAATCGTTTGCAGGGCCCCAAAACAATTGCCCACGGCGACTTTCGCAGCGAAAACCTGCTGTTTGGCGACGGCGTTGCCACCACAGTCGACTGGCAGACGCTAGGCGAGTCCAGCGCGCTTGCAGATGCCGCCTATTTTCTTGGCGGCAGTGTAGAGCCTGCGGACCGGCGTAGCTGGGAAAAGGACTTACTGGAACATTACCGTGTAGCGCTGGAGCACGAGGGTGTATCCCTGCGCCCTCAGGACTGCGCGGAACAGTATCGGGAATACGCCATGCACGGTATTCTGATTACTGTATTGGGCGCCAGCTTCAGCACGCCCGATGAACGCGGCGACAAAATGTTCATGACCATGATTCAACGTCATTTGCAGCATTGCCTTGACGCCGAGGCGGGGGAATTTTTGCCTACATAGAAACGCTCAGGGCGCGCCGGTCTATCATTTCCGGACAATCGTTTTCCGGATAATCGCTTGCCGGGTAAACGCTTGCCGAATAACAGTCTCATGAAATCATCACAACCAGAGAGCCCAGGCTGATCGGCCGCCAGTGAGGCCAAGAACCTACAAGCTGGCAGCTAACTCGGCCGCCGCTTCCATCGCACCTTCAATATAGCCCACACCATTGCAGTCGCCGATGGTGTGCACAGCAAGACCCGCTGCCTTGAGAGAATCGGCTAGCGCGTGATCACCCGTGGCGCCCGTCGCAACAATCACATGATCAGTCGCAACCCTACGCTCCTGACCACGCTCATTGGTATAGACAACCTGCCGGTCAAGAATATTAAAATCCGAAGCGTTGACGGTGATGCTGACCCCCAGCTCCTCCAGTTCAGACAAAAGACGCATACGCCGCATAATGAATAGGCCCTTACCGGCCCGGGCCGACTCTTCAAGCACAGTCACCTCCCTGCCCCGCTCGGCAAGAAACTCTGCCAGCTCCAGTCCTACCAACTCACCGCCGATAATCGTGATACGCCGCCCCAGGGGCAGCCAGACATGGGATGCAAGACGCATCAGTCCCTGATTAGCCGTGGCACCGGTTTTTGCCGCCACGCCAATCAGTGAGCGGCTCAGCGGCCCTATTTTTCTTCGCAGCCCAGGATTGGGTTCGCCCATCATCAGGCCGCGCATTTCATCGCCACTGAATACGAAGTGTCTTTCGCTCCCGGGAATATCGGGCATCACACGGTTAGCACCGGTTGCCACAATGACCTCCTGGGCGCCGAGCTGTTTGAGGATCTCAACACTGGCGAGGGTATTCAGTTGTATATCCACGCTGGACTGCGCAATCTGCTCGCGCAACCACTTCAATAAACGTTGATTGGGCTCATAGGGAACACTGGCAAACTGCAAAGTACCGCCCAGACGATTGCTGCCTTCCAGTAGCGTTACCCTGTGGCCTTGCAAAGACAAGCGACGCGCTGCCTCCATGCCGGCAGGACCACCCCCGACGACCGCGATATGGCGCGTGTTGTCACTAGGCACAATGGTACGCTCCCGTTCACGGGCGGTTTCCGGATTGACCGCACATTTTACCGCGTTGCGAATATAGATCTGGCTGGCACAGCAGTAGCAGTAAATACACGGGCGGATCTGGTCGCGCTGCCCATTGGCGAGTTTATTAGGTAGATCAGGGTCTGCCAGGAGCTTGCGCCCCATGCTCAGAAAATCAAAATGTCCCTGGGCGAGATGTCTCTCAGCAGACTCCGGCTCAATCCTGCCGGCACCGATAACAGGAATGGATACACACTGCTTTATCGCCGTAGCATTACCCACCATTTGCTCAACAGGATGTGGAATATTTGAATCGGCGTGGGTCGCACCACGATTGGGGTCGTGATAACTGGAAACAGCGATAGCATCTACACCCGCCGCCTCTGCCAGGCGCGCCGTCTCCTTGGCGTCTTCCAGCGTAATACCCTGAGCACGACGGTACTCCTGGGAATCGAGTTTTATCCAGACCGGGAAGTCCTTGCCAACTTTGCCGCGCACCGCAGCGATCACGTCCAGTAACAACCGCGCACGGTTCGCCAGTGAGCCACCGTACTCGTCATCCCGCTGGTTCATGGCGGGAGAGAGAAACTCAGAAATAATATAACCATGCCCCGCGTGAATCTCGACACCGTCCAGACCCGCTTCGCGCGCCCTGGCGGCTGCCTCACCAAACTTCACGGCAAGTAGCTCGATGTCCTCCAAGGTCATCACACGCATTTCCTGCTTCGGCGCATCCGGGTTGTACAGCGCGAGCATCTCCTCTTCCAGCAAGTAATCACCTAGATCGTTTTTGGCTTTAGGCGGGTAGGAAGGCATCAACACGGGACGGTCATTAAAACCCTGTCCGGCGACGAGCCCACCATGGTGAAGCTGCGCTGCAATTTTAGTGCCATGCGCATGGCAAGCATCGCCCACCGTTTTGAGCCCGGGAATATGACGATCTTCTGAAATGGCCACCTGACGGGGCTGTACCATCCCCTCAGGCCAGGCGATGCCGGTTGCACCCATAACGATCAAACCGACGCCGCCGCGGGCCTGTCTCTCGTGGTAGGCCAGAATGCGCTCACCGCAACTACCGTCTTCTTCGGCCAGGTTGACACCCATTGCCGCCACCGCCATGCGGTTTTTCAGCTGCAGAGAACCGATGCGTCCAGGCCGAGTCAGGTTGGAATACTTGTCTGCCACGTTGAACTCCTCAGAAAATCGGCACTTCACCTGTATCAGGATAGTTCAGCGCAGACGCCCAGGTAATGACATTAGCCTCCAAATCCATGTGCAATGCGGTTCGCCGGGGATTGCAAAGTAAGCCGATGCCCTACCCCAGCAACCCAGATCAGCAACGAATCAAAAGATACTCACCAGCCCTGTTCGAGTTAATGTCAGAAAGTAGTCATGCAAGCGGGAGAGCAATCAGCCAGCTTTATTTCGCAAACTAGCTGCGCTAATCAGAATTAACGTAAACGCAATAACCGCCAGTGGAACACCCAGCATCCCAGCAAGAGCGGTGATGTTATTCGCCATAGAGCCGCCAAACTCAAACCCGGCCGCGCCAGTAAATCCGCGCATCAGTCCAAAAACAGCGTTGCAGTAGGCCATCAATACAAGACAAACAGAAACAAGATTCGCCCGACCCGCACTCATCGATAATTTGTCGATCACGCCAGCCACTGCAAACAACACAATACTGTTCACCAGCGCCTCCATGTGCGCCAGGTTCCAGTCATCCATACTGCCTTGAGCCTGTCCTACCGCCACAAACCCCATCATTAAGCCAGTAAAAAATGCGACGAACATAACAATCGCGCCGTGAAAACACAGCCTGCCAACAACCGAATTATGCATGTAGATTACCTATTTATATCAGACAGTATCAACGCGAAAAAGCACAGGCAGAATCTGGCAACCTAGCCCAGAATGCCCATAACAAAAATAATGGCCACCGCTGGCGGCACGACATATCGAATCAGGAAATACCACACGTTGTGCGCACCCTCACTTAGAGTCGTCAGCTCATCGCGGGAATATTCCTTTTTCATTCCCCAGCCGGCAAAGATGGCGATAAATAGACCGCCCAGTGGCAACAGGATCTGGTTAGAAAAGTAATCCATATTGTCGTTGAAGTTCTTTCCGCCTACGTTCCACTCACTGAGTACGTTGTAAGACAGAATTGAAATCACACTGAACACCGCGACAGAACCCACGACAATAAGCGCACTGCGGTGTCGCGGAATATTGAATTTATCTTCCAGCCACGCGTTCACCGCTTCCACCAAACCCACCATCGAGGTAATACCGGCAACCGACAGTATCAGGAAGAACAGCACACTGAATACCCAGCCGCCTGGCATTTGGGCAAAGGCCACCGGCAAGGTCTGGAAGATCAACCCCGCGCCCGCCGCCGGGTCCAGGCCGTTATTAAAGACGGCCGGAAAGATCACCAGGCCTGCCAGCAGAGCCACGCCGGTATCCACGCACACAATAAGCAACACCGAATGGGTGATGGAGATGTCTCTGGGTAGATAGGAGCCGTAGACCATCATGCCCGCCATCGCCACACCCAGCGAAAAGAAGGCCTGCCCAATAGCCGCCAGTACAGTGGCATAGGTGATTTTGCTGAAGTCAGGCGTAAACAGCCAGCGCACCGCCTCAACGAAGCCTCCGGCAAATACGTTGTAAACCGCCAGGCCCACCAGTAACAGGAACATGGTGGGCATCATGATATTCACAGCGCGCTCGATCCCATTTTTGACACCGGCATAAATGATAATGCCGGTAATTGCCAATCCAAGGAGCGTCCAGAAAAGCATGCCAAGGTTGTTGTCCAGCACAGCGGCAAATTCCGCCTGCGCCGCCGCGCCATCCACGCCGACAAAACCGGTCGTTATCGCTTTGAATAGGTACCACAGGACCCAGCCAACGACCACGGCATAGACAATTTCAATAGTGTAAGCCGCCAGCAGACCCATACCACCCACAAAGCGCCACGCAGGCGATCGGCCACTCTCGACCGCGGTATTGCTCATAGCGGTAGTTGGGCTGCCCTGACCACGCCGACCTATCAACAGCTCGGCCATAAGAATGGGCATACCGATACCAAAGGCACAGGCTAGATAGATCAGGACAAATGCGGCGCCGCCGTTTTCACCCGTCACATAGGGAAAGCGCCAAATATTACCCAGACCAACGGCAAAACCCACCGAGGCCATAAGGAACGCAAATCGGGAAGACCAGTGGGCAGAGCCAGCTGTCGCCATGTGTTACTCCAGGCCATTTATTATGTGGAATTACATTTGTAACTGTAGAACATTGCAATAGTAAAAAACTGCGATGGTAGAAAAGTCTACACAAAACACAGCCGACTTTCAGTGTACTACTGCCTGTGTCGCCGCCACCAGCCAGGCCGCCTCATCACCTTCCAGCAATGGCAGCAGGGCTTCACAAACGCGTGCGTGGTAGGCGTTGAGCCAGGCCAGTTCTGCATCGTCGAGCAGGTCCGGTTGCAGCAAACGCGTATCGAAAGGCGCGAGCGTCAGCGTTTCAAACGCCAGCATGGGTGTTTCGCCAGCGGTGTCCTGGCACTCACACACCACCTGTAGATTTTCGCAGCGCATACCAAATGCCCCATCACGGTAATAACCCGGCTCATTGCTGACTATCATTCCGGGCCGTAAAGCCACGGTACTGGGCGCCTTGGATATTCGCTGCGGCCCCTCGTGCACACTCAGGAACACACCCACACCGTGGCCGGTACCGTGATCGAAATCGAACCCTTCGCGCCACAGGTACTGTCTTGCGAGGGCGTCCAGTTGTGTCCCAGTCGTACCGCTGGGAAACCGCGCTCGGGCCAGCGCAATATTGCCCTTTAACACCAGCGTAAACAGGTGTCGCACCTCGTCACCCGGATCACCGATCGCGACCGTACGGGTAATGTCCGTTGTGCCATCAATATACTGGCCACCGGAATCCACAAGGTAAACACTGTTCATAGTGAGCGCCGCTGGCGTGGCATTAAGGTGATTGTAATGACACAGTGCCGCATTGGGGCCGGCGGCCGAAATCGTATCGAAGGACAGGGCGTGGTAGTGCTCACCTTGCTGGCGCTGCGCCAGTAGATGGTCTGCCAGTACCGCTTCATCGTGCAATCGGCCCGCGGCCACCTCCGCATCCAGCCAAGCCAAAAAGCGCACTTCTGCAACAGCGTCACGCAGATGAGCCCGGCGCGTACCGGCCAGTTCCACCGCATTCTTACAGGCTTTGGGGATCAATACGGGGTCGTCACCTGCCACTAGTGTTGCACCTGCGTCCTGCAGAGCCAGCTGCGCCCAGGCACTGGCGGTGACCGGGTCGGCAAGTACCGAGCAGCCGCTGTATTGGGCAAGCGCAGCCAGAGCCTCTGTTTCGGGCAACACACGAACATCACCGCCGGTGTGCGCTGCAAATCCCTCGGGTAGTTTTGCCGGATCCGTAAAGAGGCAAAGATCGCCATCGGCACCAAGCATGGCAAAGCTGGGCAGCACCGGTAATTGCGGCATATCATTCCCGCGCACATTTAATAGCCAGCTGACGGAATCAGGCGCAAAGATGAGCGCCGCATCACAGTTGTTGGCGCTAATTTGCTGCGCAATACGCTGGCGCTTAGCGCCAATGGATTCCCCGGTAATCGATTCAGGTAACAATAGCGCTTGGCGCAATGCCGGCACGGGACGATCCTGCCAACAGCGATCAATCAGGTTATCCGCATTGGCCTGCAAGCCAATTTTGTGCTGCCCGAGCGCCTTCTTCGTGCGTTTGTACCAACTCAGTGAATGCATGCGAGGGTCGCATGCGACACAGGTACCCTCGGATAATTGCGCCGCCAGCCAGTGACCGGGTGGTTCGTCCAACAAGTGATGAAATTCGAACAGGTCTGCGGACAATTCCCTGCGCACCTGCACAGTATAACGACCGTCGACAAACATCGCCGCCAGTTCAGGCAGCACCAACAGCATACCGGCCGAGCCGGTAAATCCGCTTAGCCAGTGCAGTCGCTCATTGTGGGGGGGCAGATATTCGCCCAGATACTCGTCGGCCCGTGGCACAAACAGGGCATCATAGCCCTCGTTCGCCATTTGCTGGCGCACCGCGGCCAGGCGCTGCTCAATATTCACACGCAACACCCTTACTGCTTCGCCCTGCCAACAGGCAGGGCGCCTTACTCCGCGCTCTAGTCTTCAAGCAGATCGAAATCCGCCTTGGAAATACCACAATCCGGACACTCCCAGTCTTCTGGAACGTCTTTCCAGACGGTTCCCGGAGGAATACCGTCATCAGGCAGGCCCTCTGCTTCATCGTAAATGAAACCACAGATTACACACTCGTACTTTTTAAAATCGGAATCACTCATCCTTGCCAGTTCCCCGGAACTTGTTCGTAAAAGAAAGGTATAAAAAAATATACGCTACAACCTACACCAACCAACCTAGCTCAACCCAACCATGCCCGGTTGATCCTCAAAATCATACCAAGTACTAGAACTCACCATCCAGCACAATACGATAACCATCCGGACCAGGCTCGGCCAG
>JBLFXU010000048.1:0-12531 GCA_047609575.1 Bacteroidia bacterium
GATCGTGGTGCACCGTCTGGAAGTGCCAAACCACTTCACCCGACAGCGCATCCAGGGCGACGATCGAATTGGCGTAGTAGCCATAATCGAAACCGTGGCGTTTGCGATGACCACCAATGAAGTCCAGTCCAGGGCTACCAAAGGGAATGAAAACCAACTTGCGTTGCAGATCCGCAGACAGAATCGACCATGCATTGGGCGTACCGCGGTGGTAGAGCTGATCTGCCGGCGCACCGATCTGCTGCGGTGAAGGCGCATCCGGTGGCACCGGGTCGAAGGCCCAGCGCAACGCTCCCGTACGCGCATCCCAGCCTCGAATGACACCACCGGGTGGATCAGCCCTTTCGTTGTCGCGAACCATTGCGCCCTGAATGACAACATCGCCGACAATCTGGGGCGGTGAGGTCATAGCCATCTCACTGTCCTGCACGTCACCGAGGTCCGCTTTCAGGTCTATCACTCCGTCTGCGCCGAAATCCTCACAGGGTTTTCCCGTGGCGCCATCTACCGCCACCAGGCGGCCGTCTAACGTACCCATAAAGATCCGCAGTTTGCAGACGCTGCCAGCGTCTGCCCGCTGTTCGTGCCAAAGCGCAACACCGCGACACTTGGCCGTACCGGTACCCGTGAGGTCCGGTTTGCTATCGTAGACCCAGCGCTGTTCTCCAGTTTCCGCATCCACCGCGAACAGACGACTGAGGCCAGAACAGAAAAACAGTGTGTTGTCGTGCAACACCGGTGTGGCGAGAAAAGACGTTGGCGGCACATTGTCTCGTAGCGAGGATGAGTCGCCGGTATGAAATTCCCAGGCTACCGCCAAATTGTGCAGATTTTTCGGGGTAATATCAGTCAGTGCTGAAAATTTACTACCACCGGCATCGCCGCCATAAACGGGCCAGCCCGCATCCTCAGCACCCCATGCGATAGTCGCGCCTAGCAGTGCGAGCACACAAATGAGAATTTTCATCGGCGACGCAACTACCTCACGCCCATCGGCTCAACCGCTGTTGCGGCAGCAGCTGCAGGGCCAGTACGGGGCGCTATACCTTTGAAAAGTCCCGATGTGGCGATATCTGGAGCACCTGTGGGATTCAGACGGACCACTTTGGGGATGCCATCTTCCACATGCCACGCAGGGCTCGAAGAGTGCGACGTCCAAACATTGCCCGCCCGGTCCATATCCAGTTCCCTGGTATAGGTAACCCGCGTTGGCAGTGGATACAGGGTCCAGCGTTCAGTTCCGGGTGCGAAGCGGATGATGGTGTCGCTCTGCGTACCGGTGATCCAGACGTCATCGGTCTCTTGATCGACGAACACCGCATAGGGCACTTCGCTACCGCGTGGCTCTACAGGTATCTGATAACTTTTTGTCCATGCCATGGCCTCGGTATCAAACAGGTGAATACTGCCTTGGGCATAACTCGGCACCCACAGATTACCCAAGGCGTCGAAGCGCAGGCGGCGCGGTGTCACAAAGGGCGTTGCGATCGGTGTCACCGCAAAGGTATTTGGATCAATACGCCCGATGTGGCTCATATTTAACTGGCTGTACCAAATGCTGCCGTCCAGTGGATGAATGTCGATACCATAGGGCATGGGCATGGTAACCCCATCCATTTCAGCAGCGCGGTCGTTGAGCTGGAGAATATCCGCATTGCGCAGGAAAAATGGCGTGAACCAGGTAATCAAGCGGGTCGTGAAGTCAGGAAAGGTGAGCCTAATAGACATCTGCTCACGACTGACCGGGTCAAACATACCCACATGGTTAGTGGCAGTCAGTGTGTACCAAAGGCGGCCGCGTTTATCGAAACGCAAGGTATGCGGATTGATCCCCTCCTTCACATCAACGATGTCCCAGGTCTCAGACGTAGGATCAAAACCGGCCAACTGGTTACCGCTGGCCAGCGTTAGCCAGATGAATCCGTTCGCGCCAATCTGTAGGGAGTGCGGTGCAAGATAGGCCTCAACGCCTTTTGTGACACCCCGCCGACTACCCTTGTCCATCTTGTGATAAACACCGCCAGGTTTATGCGCGCCCCTGGGTATCTGGTAGGACTTGCGCTCGCCGTCGGGATTATTGTCGAGGCGAATCACGTGCAACGTGTCCATGGGACCATCAACAGTCCAGATAGAACCATCGGGGTGGTAAACCATAAGGTCGTGCTGGCCGGATGTTGGCCCACCCAGATTCCATTCTTCGATGACCGCCTGTCGTACAGCCGCCGAGGGCACAGGCAATGGCCCATCGTCACCATCGTAGGCCGGCAGCTTGGCCAGTACGTTCGCCTCATCGTAGGCGGCAAGGTAATGCTCCGGCAGAACCTCACGCAGGCTCTTGCTGATAATGGCACTACGACGGCCCATATCGATGATAGTCTCCACCCACTGCTGCCGATCGAACTGACGGCGGGACGTCAGAGGCGAACCCTGCTGGTGGCAATACGTGCACTGCATTTTGAATTCGAGCAGGTGATCCTGATTGTCAAACTCATCCAATACTAGGTTCATCCAATAATTGCTCGGCAACTGCTGGATCATTTCCGCAGGATCCTTGATGCGTTCCATTTGCACACCTAACCACTGGCCAGCCTTTGCTGGCGACTGGTTTTCCATCAGCACGTCACGCCACCCTGCACGGCGCACGCGCACACGGTAACCATCACGCCAGGGCAAGTCCGGCGACAAAAATCTGCCCTGTTCGTCAGCGAATACACTCAGGGAGTGAACCGGTTGGCCATGATAGAACGTGACCATTGCGCCTTTGACCGGCAGACTATCAGCCGAGATGTGCCCGTAGAAGAAACCGCCGGAATCGCCGGTACTCGCGCTAATACTACTTGCAGCTAGCGCGAGTAGTAGCACTACACCACCCTGGAAAGTAGTCGGGACATGCATCGCTTTAGCCCTGCTCTCTTCTTTTACTAAATTTTTCGGACCGGCAAGAAGACTGTCACCGCCAGCGTAATTACTCTGTTGTGCGGTAGTATATTAGCTCAAACAACGCGTAACGGTAGAATTTGAATCAGAGTGGAGGGAGGCCTGAATGACTGATGAAGTAACACAGCGCAGCGGGAAACCGTTGCTGGGAATCGGTTCCTGCCTCGCGGGCAACAAAGTGCGCTACAACGGCGATAGCAAGAAGGCCAACGGACACGTACAAGCTCTAGGTGAACTGTTCGAGACACAGGCCTTCTGCCCGGAAATGGCCATAGGCATGGGCGTACCAAGGCCGCCCATTCACCTGGTGGGCGATGAAGACTCGGTGCGTGTGCTCGATGTGGCAAAGCACGAGCAAGATTACACTGCGCCTATTCGTGACTATGCCAGACAGGTGGTCACGCAGACTCCGCAACTGTGTGGCTATATTCTGGTCAAGGGCAGTCCTAGCTGTGGCTGGGGCCGCGTAAAACGCTATTCGCAGCAGGGCAACCTGCTAGCCTCTGACCAGAACGGTGTATTCGCCAACGCGCTGCATGCCGCAGACCCCCTATTGCCGCTGGAGGATGACGGACGCCTGAACGATCCGGGATTGAGAGAAAGCTTCGTCACCCGCGCTTATACCTACTACGAATGGCGCGCTCTAAAAGCCCAGGGTCTCACAGCAAAGGGGCTCATCGCGTTCTACAGTCGTTACAAGTACCTGACCATGGCGCACGACGTGCCGTCTTATAAAAAGCTGGGAAAGATGCTGGCTAACGCGGGGAAAGAGAATATTGAAGAGCTTTCGCAGAACTTCATTTCGACCCTGATGACCGCGCTGACCCGACCCGCCACCAGGCGCAGTCACAGCAACACGCTGTTTCACATCGCCGGTTATCTAAAACGACGCATACCCGATGAACAAAAGCGACGTCTGACTGCACTCATCGAGGACTATCGGACAGGCCAGATTCCACTGGTAGTGCCCGTGACCATGCTCAGGCATCATTTTGCAGACAATCCCGATGCCTATATCAACTCACAGGTGTTCATGTCGCCTTATCCGGACAAATTAGGACTGCGCAACGTACTCTAAAAGCGCACCCACTAGCTGCTCATCCGCTCCCGGTAGTCCCAGCTGAACAGCCGCACCGGGTCAATGGTTATGAGCATCTCATCATCGGCGCGCGACAGCAGCCAGCGGGCCAGCGTGGAGTCGGTACCACCCAAAAAGCGCTGCAGCATTTTCGTCAGCATGACCGCGTCTGTATCAGGTGTCAGGCTTGCAATACCCTGGCCGCGCACGCCCATGTAAGGCGGCTCATTCGGCGCTATCTCAAACCCAACGCGCTCTGAACGCTGTAGCAAGCGCACCAACAGAGAAGAAGCGTGTGACACGCAGTGCAATTTCTCGCCGTCATAACCGAACCAGACTGAAACCACACGGGGAAAGCCATCCTCATCGACGCAAGCGAGGCGCAGTGGATACGCCTTCTCATTTAGAAAGGCATTGATCTGGCCTTCATTCCACGGTCCCGATAGTGTGCGACCCATTATGCAGACCTCTTGCTGAATGAATGTATTAAAGTATAAAAAAGGCCCGCACAATCACTTGTGCGAGCCCAAAGACCTGAATGGCATTTGGGACTGCCACACTACCGCAGCCGCCCATACCATTTACACCTCTTTCTACGCCAGTCGTGCGTGACCGGATCACTCCAGTCAATGATCCGTCACAGGCCCCACGGCGTACATATTTTGGTAAGGCTATGTGATTCAAGGCTAAAGGCTACTCTATTAACAGCTTAAGGCTATTTGATTCACAGCATAAGGCTATTTGATTCACAGCTGAAGGCTACTTCAGTCACACCGTAAGGAAGCCGCCCGTGCAGGCCCCCATTATCTACTGGTTTCGCCAAGATCTCAGACTCAACGATCTACCTGCGTTGCAGGCCGCCACGGCAACCGGCCAGCCGATCATTGCCTGCTACGTGCTGGACGATGTCAGCCCGGGCCAGTGGTCACTGGGTGCTGCCAGTCGCTGGTGGCTGCACCAGAGCCTGCAACAACTGGATAGTGAGCTGCGCTCACGCGGTGGCAAACTACTGCTACGCCGGGGTGCTGCCCCAATCGAGCTACCGGCTCTGGCACAGGAAACCGGGGCCAGCGCAGTCTACTGCAGCCGCCAGTACGAGCCATGGGCCGCCCAGCAAGAAGAAGCCGTGGAATCACTACTGGAAATCCAGGGTGTGAGCCTGCACGCCCATGAGGGCTCCCTGTTATTCTCTCCAGACGCCCTGCGTACCGGGGGCGGAACACCTTTCAAAGTATTTACGCCTTTCTGGCGCAGGGCACGGTCCCTGCCCCAACCCGCAATGCCTCTTGCCCCACCGCAACAAATCACATTCTGCGAGAAAGCGTTGGACGGCCACTCACTCCAGGACCTCGCTCTGCAGCCAACAAGCCCAGACTGGGCAGCGCACTGGTCAGGGCTGTGGGAGCCTGGCAGCAAGGGTGCTGGCGCAGCACTCTCTCGCTTTCTCAATGAAGCACTGGATGACTACGACGAGTCGCGCAACCATCCCGCGCGCAAAGGCACCTCAAAGCTGTCAGCGCACATGCACTTCGGAGAAATTTCTCCACGACAGATATGGCACGCGGTACTTGGCTTTACCGCATCAAACCAATCCTCCGATAAATCTCAAAGCCAAACCCTGGCGCTACAGCGTGACAAGTTCCTGAGCGAGTTGGGCTGGCGGGAATTCAGTCACCACCTGTTAACGCATTTTCCCCAAATGCCTCAGCAACCGCTGCGTGAACAATTCCTGCGCTTCCCCTGGTCTGGCCAACCTGACCATCTCGCAGCCTGGCAATCCGGCCAGACCGGGTATCCCATCGTTGATGCGGGGATGCGTGAGTTATGGCAAACAGGCGTTATGCACAACCGCGTGCGCATGATCGTCGCTTCGTTCCTTACCAAACACTTGCTACTGCCCTGGCAGCTGGGCGAACAATGGTTCTGGGATACATTGGTCGACGCCAATCTGGCCAATAACAGCTGCGGCTGGCAATGGGTTGCCGGCTGTGGCGCGGACGCCTCGCCCTACTTCCGTATTTTTAACCCCACTCTGCAGGGGCAGAAATTCGATAAAGAGGGTATCTACATCAAGCGCTGGGTGCCGGAGCTGAAGGACCTACCTGCGAAATACCTGCATGAGCCGGCCAGCGCCCCTGCCAATATTCTCAACGAGGCGGGAGTGGTCATCAATACGCACTATCCAGCGCCCATCGTGAACCACAAGGAAGCGCGTGAAGCAGCGCTGGCAGCATTCGCTGCCATTAAATCCAACAGCACTGCCTAGTCAGCCTAGGCCAACCCTCATTTATAAACCACCGGCCAGGTGGAGGGAGCCTCTAGACTAAACGCTTCACTAATGCCTTCTCTAATGTCTGCCCGAGGATAAAATTCTCATGACGAGCAGCTCAGTCCGCTGCGGAACCGGCCATCGCACGCTGCATGCCCATGCCCGCGGCCTTTATCGCCAGTTTTCTTGGTAACAGTCGCAGCAGCGCGACCATCAGGCGATTTTGCAACCCGGGAATGAATTGAGGGCGAAGACCCAACTGTTGCAGCGCCCGGCCTGCAACATCAGCAGGACTCATAAGACCGGACAGCTGATCGCGACTGATACCCTGCTTAAGCGGCGCTTCGGTATCGGTGGCACCGGGGGCCAGTAGCAAAACATCCACACCGCTGCTTTGCAGCTCAAACCATAGAGCCAACACCAGGCTGTGCAGGAACGCTTTGCTGGCCGCATAGGACGCGGAGTAGGGAAATACCGCTTCCCCCTCGATGGACCCGGTAAAAATAATTCCGCCGCTGCCCCGGCCCACCATATCAGGCAGCAGCGCGCGGGCCAGTCGAGCAGGCGCAATACAATTGGCCTGGTACATGGCTTCCAGTGCAGCGATATCAATGTCCAGATAGTTGCCCTTGGGCACGCCATACCCTGCGTTACTGATAATCAAGCCTGGCTCCCGATGCCGCACCGCTTCAATCAGAGTATCAACCTGCAGCGCATCACTGAGGTCACAGGTGACACACGTAACGCTAACAGAATGCAGTTGCTGCAGTTCCCGGGACAGGGACTCAAGACGCTCTGCCCGGCGCGCCGTGATGATCAGATCAACACCCTCCTGCGCCAGCAAACGCGCAAATTGCTCGCCGATACCTGAAGACGCCCCTGTCACAAGCGCCAGAGGTCCGTATTTTAATGCTAGTTTAGCCACGTTGATTGCCTCTAATATGCACAGGTACAGGCGTGTATCGCCAGATTATACAGTCGCCAATCCCGCAGCTTGCCATGCATTGACGACAATCATCAGCGTACTGATGACCCAGTCTGTCGTCCGGGGCAGACTATAGTAAAGCAATATTGCCGTCTAAATTGACGACTAAATTGGCGACTAAATTCACGAGCGAATTGGCGGATAGGCTTCTCTCGCTCCTCAATTTGACAGCCTGTCAAAATCTAGTGAAAATCCAGTGCCATAATAATTAATACTCGCCCCAAGTCCGGAGTAACCTATGCACCTGCGCTCAATGGGACTGGCCATTGCCCTGAGCACCTTTGCCCAGGTAGCAAGCGCGCAGCAGCAAGGCACAGCTCTGGAAGAAGTGCTGGTCACGGCACAGCACCGGGAGGAGTCTGCCCAGTCTACGCCGATATCGCTATTCACCCTGAATGAAGAACAGCTGGAGAAACAACGCATTACAGGTATCAGCAACTTGAACGGGCTGGTGCCCAACCTGAACATTGATAGATTCCCATCAAACAGCCAAACCCTGCGCCTGTTCATCCGCGGAGTCGGCCTAACGGATACCCAAATCACACAGGACGCCGCAGTAGGGGTATACCTCAACGGCGCCTATATCGCGCGCTCAACAGGCCTTGCGTTTGACGTGGCAGACCTGAAGCGAATAGAGGTACTACGTGGGCCACAGGGCACACTGTATGGGCGCAATACCACCGGCGGCGCAATCAAACTCATTACCCGTGAGCCAGACCCGGAGAACTTGACCTTCGAACAAACCCTGGGCACCGGCAACAAAGGTTTGTTCACTAGCAAAACCGTGGGCAACCTCCCAATCGCACAGGACTTTGCCGCCAAATTGGCCTATTTCTATGAGGATGCCGGCGGCTATACCGACAACGAGGGTCCCGGCGGTGATTTTGGCGACCGTGAGTCCAAAGGCTGGCGACTGGATCTGCGCGGCGACCTGTCAGAAACGCTTACGTTGAACTACAGCTACGACAAGTCCCATACCAAGTCTTACAATGTGCCGGCCCAGGCAGTTATTAAACGCGAATCCTCGGGCACCGATCTGCTTAGCATTATCGGCGATATCGCTAGCAACTATATCCAGTACAGCAGCGACCGCTTCAGCACAATGGCGACGACTTCACCGCTGCTACCAACAGACACCGCTATTGACGGCCATACACTGAATATCCAATGGCTGCTCAATGAAAACCTCACCGTGCGCGCAATCACTGCCTACCGCGAGCTGGACGACAGCAGTTACCTCGACTTTTCATCAGGCTCCTCGGAAGGTTTTCGGATCAACTTCGGCGCGGCAACGTTGGGCGAAAATGCCGGTTCCGCAAGGCTGGACCTGCCAGCGGTAAGACCCCACCTTGAACAGGAACAGTTCTCCCAAGAGTTTCAATTCCTGGGCAATCTCGGAAAATCGCTGAACTACATGGCCGGAATTTATTACTTCTATGAAAATGCAGACGAGGACTCACCCCTACACCATATCTTTAGCGCGGCGCCCTTTGGCGGCGGCACTATTTATAACTATGGTTCTGAGTTCAACAGCATTAAAAATGACGCTCTGGCGCTTTTCACTCAATTAACCTGGACACCCGACATATTCCAGGAAAAACTGCATCTGACCTTCGGCTGGCGCCACTCCCAGGATTCACGGGAAGCGGAACGCTCGGTCGTCGATAAAGTGGTAGTCGACCAGGACACCGCGATTCTACCCCTGACCGAAAGTATATTTATGGCTCAGGGCGATGATGATTACGACGACGATTCTTTCACCCTTATTGCCGAGTACGACTGGTCCGACGACCTGAATCTTTACGCGAAGTACTCAGAGGCCTACAAGAGCGGAGGCTTCAATGTTCGAGACCCGGATGAAGACGGCTTTAGCAATGGTTTCACTGAGGAGAAACTACGTTCGGGCGAAATCGGCTTCAAAGGCGAGATGCTCAATCGCAGGCTGCGCTTCAACGCCGCCCTGTTCCACCAGCGCTTTGATGACTTCCAGTACAACTTCCAGATTCCCGGCACTATTCAGGGTACGCGCGTGTTCAATATAGACGAAGGTGAAATGACCGGCGTGGAACTGGAACTGATGGCAATGCCAGTACGGGGGCTATTTCTTCGCCTGAGCTATGCCTATCTCGACAGTGAGCTGGACGATGTAGTGAACCCCCTCTCCGGCGAACTGCAGTCGAGTAACTTTACCAATTCACCGGAACAGAACTACAGCGTTATTGCAGATTACACGTTTCCTGCTCTGTCGTTTGGGGTATTGAGTGCCAACGCCAGTTACAACTTCGTTGACGAGCGCCAGTCCAGCAGTGAAACAGTTTTTCGGGATTCCTACGATCTGGTCAACGCCCGCATATCGCTGGACGAAATTGAGTGTCTCGGTGGCGATTTGACGCTAGCAGCCTGGGGGAAGAACCTGGGCGATTCTGACTATGAGGCATTTACGCTAGACAACCTGCCCCAGGCAGACCGTGCCGTAATCTGGGGTGAAGGACGCAGTTACGGGCTGGAGTTGATCTACCGGTATCGATAGCGCTATCAGGCCGGGCCCAGGTAGCTGAACCGGGGGTGGGTTTCCCCCTCGCGCTCCACGGTTTCCAAAAACATCTCAAGCGGGCGCACCCAGAGCCCGCCCTCTCCATAGAGCGGACGATAGACGACCATTTGTTCGCGGGTCTCCGAGTGCGTGGCGAGCCCTTCGACCTGATATTCGCCGCCTTTGAAGTGGCGGTAGCGACCTGGCTTTACACTCACCGTATTAAACCGTTGGCTCAAAAATCAGTACGGGAATGCGGCGCACACCCTCGGTGCGCGCGCGATATTCCTTGTAGTCAGGGTACATGACCTCAAGCTGGGGCCACAGAACGGTTTCCTCCTCCGGCGTCGCCTCACGCATGGTATAGGTGTTCTTGTCTGCTCTTATCTGAATGTCTACAGTCGTGGCTGCAACCACATTGTGATACCAGATTGGCAGCTTTGACATGCCGCCCTTGGACGCCGTCATTACCACATTGTCGCCATCCTTCAGGAAAAGCAGGGGGATTTTACGCAACACGCCAGATTTTCTGCCAACGACGCTCAGGATCGCCACCGGCCCACCCAGAAACGTATTCCACAAACGTCCGCCCGTCAGTTCATAGACGACTGTCTGCCAGCGTCCCACGCGATTAATAATCCAGGAGCCAAATTTTTCCTGGCCTGCAGTGAATGGCTTAATCTCATCTGTCATCGGGGCTACCTCGTGCGTACTAAAATAGTGGTAAAAATATTGGCAAACCGCTGCTACGCCTGTCGGCTCTTCTTCACAGCCCTTCTTCACAACAGCCGACAAGGCCTGCGCGTGCAGCGCCGAAAGACCGCGAAGTATAGAGGGGGTACCTGCTCTTGAGAAGTGCTGGAGGGTGCTTACCAGTGACCGAGCGGATCAGGCAGGCGGTATATACCAGATAGGTGAACTCCAGGCACGTTCCTGCACCACGGGCCGGTGCTCTGGCGCGCAACAGCTCTCCATACCTACTGGAATTGTATCGGGACTGTCACAACGCGCGCCTGCCTCCGCGCAAATATGTTGGCTCCAACGACAGCTAGGGTTCTCCAGTACCCTGGAGTAATAGAACGCCTGGGCGCCACCATCGAACGCTGGATCTTCCCAGACCGTACACAGCTGTTTATGTCCTGCACCACGTGTCTTACAGGTATTAATATCCACCGTTGCATCGTTAGCACCGCCGACGACATCCAGCACTTCTTCGAATAGCTCGCCATCTTGATACCAGCCCTTAATCAACTGTATACGCTGCAAGCGACTGCCAGGGTGCGCAGCCGTGCCGGGATCGGCGTGGGCAGAAAGTACGAATCGGGGCGACACAGTGCCGCCTTCTGGCGCGGGCGGCAAGTCGCTGCCCATCGGGACTCCGCCGTCGTAAGCCCTGGCCAGCATATCAGGATCAGTGCACAGTTCTGCGGGATATTCCCAGCCACCAAAAAAGCGTAGTACCGGTCTTGTGCCGCTTGTCGCATAAGCTTCTCGCCGACGCATGGCCGCGAACAACGCATCGCGACTGTTCTCTTCGGCGTAGAGTACCGCCAACCCACCGGGATTAAACTCCAGCTCGTCCGGCAGGCCGCTAGGCATGGAATTGCGTGAGCCCATGCCCGCCCCACCGTGACCGGGGTGGTTCTTTTCCATCACCAAACCTGGCGCGGCAATATGCGTGTCAGTACTGGAGATCAATCCAAACTTAAAGCTATTGACCCCGAGTTCTGCTTGCTGCTGCAAACCTGTTTTCAGGGCATGGCGCAGGAAAGCAGCAGAAGGAGGGGGCTTTATATCGCGTATTTCCTTGCCACCGAACAACCGCTTCATCCAAAACAACGAGCCCGTGCCATCATCCCCGGTATTTTTCGTTCCGAAGGTATCGTAGGGCAGCTTCTCGAAGGCGCAGAATTCATCCTCTGCCCAGATTGCTTGTCGGCTGTCGCATTCAGAAGAACCCTTGTGCTGCATGACCTCAAACAGAGGACTCCAGTGCGCGCGCTGCGCCGCTTCTTCAGCGGTTATGCGTGTGACGGGAACCTCGTTTTTGGACAGCCGTGGCGTTTCAAACATTAAGCCTTGGCTAAGATTGGTATTGTGTGGAATCGCCACTGCATCACAGCCGGGTAACCCAATAACACATTCATTTTCAAGATAGTCCCATAGGTCCACCATCGCTGGCGTATCCATCCAGCTCATGGGGCGCGCGGGGACATTCTCGTTACGAAAAATAACGTTGTGATGCATGTTGATGCCGCGACCAACTGTACTGGTCCACTCGTAGGCAACAAAGCTTGTGAAGCTGCAATCACTACTGCGATCATAGGCGTCTTGCGCATCCTGGCGCACTCGCTGCCAGGTGTTCTCGGACGCTTTAAGACAATCTTCACCCTCATCGCCACAAAAGCCCCAGCGCCACTTAAGGCTAAGGCCGAGACCACCAAAGACGATCTGTGTCAGGCTTGGCATATTACGATGCGCCCAGCAGATTGGACTTTTAAAGCCCTTTGAACCTTCCTGCTCGCACATCAACATCTCGCCCATAAACTCGGCGTGATCGGTTACCGCGGTGAAATCCAGAGGCCGGTCGATACGAATTTCTCGCATGCCCTTACCATTTTCGTCATAGGGCTGAATACGAATGGGGCCGCCGCGGGCAAAGGTATAGGCATCAGCAGGCGTGTTACGCGTATCCTGCGCGCTGGCGTCGAAAGACCACTTTGTGTGAA
>JBLFXU010000049.1:0-12480 GCA_047609575.1 Bacteroidia bacterium
CCACTTGGTTTAAAACTACAAGGAAAGCCCTTGAACAGGCGCTTGGGCTGCTGACATACTCGGTGTTTACATTGCAGGAAACCCTATGGACGCCAATACCGAGGCCATTGCAGACTGGATCAACCAACACCAGATACCCGAGGTGGAATGCCTCATGCCGGATATGACCGATACTCCCCGGGATGAAAGGCAGCATTTTCTGAGCGCTTATGCTCGAAGCGTTCAACCGCGTTATCAGTTTCTGGGAACGGGAACATCTGCTGTTGCAGATGTAGGCCCTTAACAATCCATGCAGACTAATTTCCTACTGGGTAGTGACCTCCGATATCGCCTCTTCGCTGGAGTGAAATATCTCGTCTACTTTTTGCTCGCAATCAATGTGCTGCTTTTTTTACGAGAAGAACTGCTGGCGCTTGAACACACCTTTGTCGACGGATTTTTACCTGACCAGTTTATCCAGGTTTTTTCAGCGACGATTGATACCGCCGCCTGGGTGATACTGCTTCTGCTGTTTGAGCTGGAAACCCGCGTGCTTGAGGATGAGCTAATACACGGCTGGGTGAAATGGTTGCTGCATGGAGCGCGGGGTCTGTGTTATGTCGCCATCGTCTACGCCTTTACCGGTTACTGCACCGAACTGCAGACCCTCTATCAGGTGGTAGATTTGGGAGTCGCACAGGCCTGCTCGTTGCTAGGACAAGATTACTCTCTGCTGATAGGCCTGGATAAATATGTCGTGCTGGATGGCGCAAACTGTGTCGGTATCGTGCAACCAATCTTCCGTATAGAAGACTTCGATATTGTTGTGCGTCAGGACACCCTGTACGCCGCGCAGAAATTGGCCTGGACCGATTTGATCAATTCCGGGACGTGGATTCTTGTCTGTCTTATCTTGGAAATTGAGGTGCGTTTGCAGCTGCGGGGCAATTTATCGAACGCGATCATGTCCACAAACAGGTTTGTGAAGTTTGCCTTGTACGGTGTACTCTTTGCCGCCGCAGGCTATTGGGGTGTGGCCGGCGATTTTCTGGATTTTTGGGATGCGGCCCTGTGGCTTTTCGCCTTTATTTTTATTGAACTAAACGTCTTTGAGTGGCAGAACGAGACGCAACAAGTCGCCGCAGAGGCCGGGTAAGGAACCTTTATGTTTGGCAGTGACGAATTATCCAGCTTACGCTGGGACCCGGTCAGCGAAGCGGTAGAGATTATCGACCAGACGTTGTTGCCGCATACTTTACGGTGGTGTCATCTGGACTCGCTGGAGGCTTTCTGTCACGCGATCCGCTCCATGCAGGTACGTGGAGCGCCCTTGATTGGCATCACTGCAGCCTTCGGCCTGTCGCATGCGATCTCTCAGGATGCTTCGGATGAGAACCTGGCTAGCGCCAGCACGGCGTTGCTGGCGACCCGGCCTACAGCGGTGAACTTGCGTTGGGCGCTCGATCAGGTAGGTGAGGCGGTGCGTAATTTGCCACTGGAACAACGCGCGGCAGTTGCGCGCGAAAAGGCAATCACCCTGCGCGCGCAAGATATAGCCAATTGCGAGCGTATAGGCAGCAACGGCTTGGAGCTTTTACGCCCGCTATATTCAGGTGGCACCTTGAACATCATGACCCACTGCAATGCCGGCTGGTTGGCCACTATCCAGTGGGGTACAGCACTTGCGCCTGTCTACAAGGCTATGGAAAATGGCATTGATGTGCATGTCTGGGTGTCGGAAACGCGCCCTCGTAACCAGGGTACCAACCTGACTGCATGGGAACTGCAGCGCGCTGGCGTACCCTGCACGGTGGTAGCAGACAACAATTGTGGACAGTTGATGCGGCAAGGTCGTGTCGATTGTGTGATCGTGGGTTCTGATTGCACGGCGTCTAATGGTGATGTGTGCAATAAGGTCGGAACTTACCTGAAGGCGCTTGCGGCAAGGGCGAACGACCTGCCCTTTTTTGTGGCACTGCCGGGATCCAGCATCGACTGGTCATGCGCCAGCGGTGAAGACATTCCCATCGAAGAGCGCGATGCTTCCGAAATTCTGTCAATTGCTGGTATCGATGCCAAGGGTGATCTGTTGGAGGTGAATCTTGCCTCGCGTGAGACCCAGGCACTGAACCAGGCCTTTGATGTGACGCCGTCTGAACTGGTGACTGCCCTTATTACAGATTACGGCAGCTATGAGGCCAGTCCCGCCGGGCTAGGAAAGCTTCGCACTGCGCTGGATAGCTAAGCTGAGCGGCTCTGGCTGACCGGCGAGGGCTAAGTAGCGTTTGACTGGATGCCTGGGTTAGCAAGTTAGGCGATCGCAACGTACTGTACATCTTCACTGGTAGCCTCGGCTTCTTGAATCACACCGCGCAACCAGCTGCCGCCATCCGCCACGTGCAATATCTCGCCCACGCCGCCCGGATGATGAATCTGTACGGGCCACTCACTTTGCGCTGCTTCGCGCAATTCGGGTAGCTCCATGGCTGAGAGTGCCGCAAAAGCAGATCTGGCGTCGAAGGCGAAGCACTTATCGATCGTCACCTCGCTCCCTGCGCGCGGACACAGCGCGCGATCCAGTTGTAGTGCCAGAAGCGCCGGTCGTGGATCGGCGCCGTGCGCCAGGTGGTGTTTCTCCAGGCTGGTCGCGATGGTTCGATAGACGGTATCGCTATTGGCGATGGCCGCCAGGTAAATGGCGTTGCGCCCTTCGTAGATCGCCATACGGTCACTGGCATCCAGACCGTCCAGCTCGGGTTCCAGCACCGTTAGCAGGCTGCGTAGTATGTCGCGGACAAGGGGTGATACGGGTACCTGCCCGGCCAGCGCCAGCAGCCTTGTTGTCAGTGGCATGATATGGCCGTGCACAAGCAGAATGTGTGAGCTGATCAGGAAGTAACCCTCTTCTCCCTCTTCTCTATCGAAGCTGTGGCAGCCTACAACGTACTCGCCCTTTGCCTTGCCATAGCCTGCCACTGGAATCGCCTGAATCTTGTATTCATCGCGACGCCTATAAAACTCCGTACCTGGAAGCAGGGTGTAACCAAAAATATTGATGTTAGGAAACGTCGCCAACAGCTGATCAAGGTTGGCTTCGAACTCGGGCAAGGTATCTCCGGGTAGGCCCCAGATCAATTCCGCCGCAATTGGTACACCTTGTTCAGACATCATTTTGGCAATGGGCTCATACTCATTGGAGCTCATGTTTTGACGGTTACTCAAGCGCAGAGCTTCTGGTGTGAGTGTTTGCAGTGCCAATTGGTAGTGAGGTAGCAGCTGGTTTTCATGCAGCAACAGGGCTATCGACTGCACTTGTCGACTGTGTTTTTTTGACCAGGATGTGGCAAAAGATTGCGGCAGGCCCGTGCGTTGTTTCAGCTCGACCATAATCCGGGCCTTTTCCAGATCCTGCTTCAAGGCGCCAAAATTGGAGTCTGCGAGCCAAATATCCTTGATACCCGCCGCTATGATGATTTCCCAGTCGTCGCGGATGCGCTCCAGCGACCATTGATACATCTTGCTACCAATTGCGCCAGTGCCCCACTCGCAGAAGGCACACATAAAGGGACAGCCGCGGCTGGTTTCATAGGCGATAGATTCATACAGCGGTTTGCCATCGGCATCGGCGAGTTCCAGCACCTCCAGAGGCGAGGGGAACTGTTCCAGGTCTTTGCAACGGGCTCGTTTAGTCGTGGTGACGATACTGCCATTTTCCAGGTAGGCGAGTCCGTGAATATCTTTCCAGGTTTCGCGCCCGCTGCAGTCGAGAAATTCCTGCAGGGTGACTTCTGCTTCGCCCAGAAAGATGACGTCTATTGGGTCTATGCCCAGATAATCTTCGGCCTGTTGTACATGGGGGCCGCCTGCCAGGGTTAGAAGTTCGGGCAGTGAGGTTTTGACCTGCTCCGCCAGGTGAAGAAATTCTGCCGCGTTCCAGGTGTAAAAGCTAAAGCCCAGCACGGGTTGTATTCCCTGTGCCAATGCCGCTAATGCAGTTTCCAGATGCTGTTCCCGCCATTCATCTAGCCAGGCCTCGATTTCGTCGGGCCCCTGAAAATGCACCAATGTGATATCGGTACTGGCAGCACTACTGCCGTATTTACGGAAGTAGGCTGTTAGGGATGCGGTGGTGGTGGGAGGTGCATGGAATGCCTCTGAATCCATGCTGAGCAGCCAAACTGGGCGTTGCAAGATGTGATGCTCCGGTAGGGATTAAAACAGCAATGTATAGGATTGGGCAGGTAATTTCACATACTTTGTGCCGTGGAGCTTCTTGGGTACGGCTGCGGCCTGCATGACAGGCCTTGCCCGCGCATGAATAAGGTGAGCGTGGGATAGATACGCGAGCGTAGGCCCCGCGGTGTCGCGTAACCCGAACGGGCGGAGGATCGGGTTCCACCCGAGAGGAAAAACCGCGGCGTGCTAGCTAGTAGTCGTCCAGTTGCAGGTCGTAATCTCCGAGTTCATCTCGCAGACGTTTCTGCTCCAGGCGCTGCTCGGCCAATCTGCGCATTTCCACCAGCCGTTGCTTTTCCGTGGACACCGGTTCGAGTTCGAGCATGATCTCGTCAGAGAGATCGCCCATCATAGGCTCGAATAATTCTTCCAGTGGTTCCGCGTTCCCCGTTTCCTGATTTTGTTCCCCCATAAATCACCTCCCGATGACTTGAGAAAAAACTTCCCCGGCACACGTGTCTGATGCCGTTACTCCGGGAGTAAATCAAAAAACATGTGCGCAAACAAGTGATTGTGTTTGTCAGTTTTGCGCAAAAACGAGTGGTAATTTGACAGGCGGCCCGCCGCCTTCCTTAGCATTCCCTGCTCTTGCGGAATACATCCGTGTTCTTTGCCATCCTTGGCATTGAAGAGTCGCAGGCGGGCCGCCTGTAATATGTATAGCAAATTTGATGCCAGTTCTGGAAAAACCGTAGATTAGGCGCTGTGCCGGGGCCGTTGGTGATTCTGATGCTGTCCGAGGGTGTCCGGACAGAATTGGACGTAATGTTGGACAGTTTGGCGACCTTGCGCGTTGGTGACGCTCTCGTTAGAGTGGCGCCCTTCACCACTGCGCCTGCCGGACGAAACATGACATTGTTGCAAACGCCGCTCGATACCTTACATCGCGAACTAGGGGCCAAAATGGTGCCGTTCGCCGGGTATGAGATGCCGGTTCAATACCCCAAGGGAATCATCAAAGAACATTTACACACACGCGAAGCCGTCGGGGTGTTTGATGTTTCGCACATGGGCCAGGTGGTCATAGAGGGGCCTGGTTGTGCGGCCATGTTGGAGTCGCTGGTCCCGGCTGACGTGCAAGGACTGGCTGTGCATCGTTCCACGTACGCATTGTTTACCAATGAGCAAGGCGGCGTGCTGGACGATCTGATTATTACGCGCTGGGCACAGGATACGTTCTTCCTGGTTGTTAATGCCGGCTGCAAAGAGCAGGACTTCGCACATCTGGCAGCACATTTGTCCGGCCAAACTATGCAGATTTTGGAGCGACAGGGTCTTCTCGCCCTACAGGGCCCCCAAGCCCGTGAAGTTATGGCAGAGCTCTGTCCCGCTGCTGCCGATATGGTGTTTATGCAGGGTATGCACGCGGTGATTGATAGCATTGAGGTGTATATAACGTGTTCAGGTTATACCGGTGAAGACGGTTTTGAGATTTCTATTCCAGAAGATGCCGCTCAAGGTATAGCGCAGCGACTGCTCTGCGATGAGAGGGTACAGCCAATCGGTCTGGGCGCCCGGGATTCACTGCGTCTGGAAGCTGGTCTGTGCCTTTATGGACATGAGCTTTCGACGACTATTAACCTCATTGCTGCGGGTCTTGCCTGGTCTATTGGCAAGTCACGGCGAGTTGATGGAGAGCGCGCTGGAGGTTTCCCCGGAGACGCGGAAATTTTCCGCTGCATGACGGACAAGCCGGCCAGTTGCCGCGTGGGTCTGAAAGCACAAGGTAAGAGGCCATTGCGTGATGGTCAGCCAGTACTCGATGTAGAGGGTCGGCAGGTCGGGGAAATAAGCTCCGCCTGCTATGGCGCCAGCGCCGGCGGCCCCATTGCCATGGCGTATATCGAGCGGGAACTGGCTGAGTTAGGCACCGAGTTGCTGGTCAGCGTGCGTGACAAGCAATTACCGGTTTCGGTGGTGAAGTTACCCTTCGTCGCGCAACGGTATTTCCGCGGTTAACACGTCTCGAGGACATGCTAGGCAGCCCATTCTCTCTTTGCCCTGAATCGTTGTGAAAGGTAATCCATCTGGTCTGCCAGAATGCGATCCTTAGCCAAAAAGTGCCACTCAGAAGGGTTGGGCTTGAACGGAATCGCAAGCAACGGCATGCGCGCCTCCTCTGGTGTCTGGTTGTCCTTTTTCCAGTTACAGCGTTTACAGGCGGCCACCACGTTTTCCCAGCGATCAGTGCCGCCGCGTGAGGTGGGCAGTACGTGATCTCGGGTCAGTGCTGAACGGGGGGATTGTCCGCCGCAGTACAGGCAGCGATGATCGTCTCGACGGAACAGTGTTCTATTACACAGGGGCGGGGTGAATCCCTGCACAATTTTGCCCTGTATGGCGACTATAGGTTGCAGGTCGATGCGCGAACGCAGGCCGTTGCAGCGCTGCACACCGCCAAAAACGGGCGGCAAAGTATCCCCAATGCCGTAAACGACATCTCCTTTGGCGTAGGCTGTCACTGCCTCATGCAGGCTGATCCAGCCGCGAGGCTGACCTGCAAGATCCAGGCGCAAAATATTCTGCATGCATGCCACCCAGTGCTTTGTGCTTACGCTACTGGAAAAGCACGGCGACTACAATCGTGAAAAATGTTGGGTAGTGGCTCAGTGTGAAATGTTTCTGTGGTTGAAAATCTGAGCGGCGCCTGAATCGCCGGGAGCCGCCAAACAGCGCACATCCTTGTGCGACGGCGTACCCGATAAAGCGGGCAGGCTCTCCTGTGGCCGCACGGTCTCAGTGATTCGGGCGCCGCTCAGATTCCATTCTGGCACTGCGAACAACCCAAGCTGAGCCACTACCAAATGGTGTCTGAATTGGGCGCAAGCGTGCTGTTTTTGTCGAACTTTTCAACTTGCGATGATTTGTCCTACATAGAGCCCTGCGAACAATCGCAGTCCACCCGTTATGACATAGAAAATAATATTGGCAAGAGAGCCTTGGGAAAGGTGTGACGTGTTTACTTGCAGCAGAGCGCTCAATGCGCGGTCCACGCCACTTCCAGCAGAGTCTCATTGCCGGCCATAACCTGACCTCTAAAGCACTCGCCGGCGTTGACCTGTCCTACACCTGCGGGCGTGCCGGTCATAATGATGTCGTGGTCTTCCAGGGTTGTGAATGTGCTCATCTCTGTCAGGATTGCCGCGGGTGGGTGGAGCATCAGGCTTACGCCACCTCGCTGCCGTAGCTTGTCGTCGACAAATAGCTGTAGTTCCAGTGTGTCCAGGGAATGCTCTAGCGTGATGAAGCCACTGAAAAGCGCAGAGCCATCAAAGGATTTGGCTCTCTCCCAGGGTAGGCCCTTGTTCTTGAGTTGCGACTGCAGCGTTCGTTTGGTCAGGTCCAAACCCAGCCCCACGGCAACGAGCTCGCCCCCGACTACCATGAATGCCAGCTCCGCCTCGTAGTGCAGTGCTTCGCCGCCCAGCTCTGAATGGAGTGTGTTGCTGATGGCGGAGTTTGGTTTTAAGAAGATCACCAGCTCATCGGGCACTTCATTACCCAGCTCTTCGATATGGGCAACGTAGTTTCTGCCGGCGCAGACAATCTTAGAGGGTAAAACAGACTGATCGTCATATTGAACGCTGCGCATGGATTGCTCTCTGGCTGGCCTCAGTTCAATATTTTGGGTTGCGGCTTAGCAGTTGGGCTCTTCTTCGGTGAGGTCGCACTCGAACTGCTCTGACTGTGACAGCGAGATTTCAACAAACTGAATACTGGGCAGGGGTATGGTGAGCGCATCGTAGTTGACCGAGCCATCTTCTTCGGTATCGCAGGAGAAAGCTAGCGTGTAATCCCCCGCGGGCAGATAGGCAAAATAGTACTCCCATCTATTGGCAGGTGCATTGTTGAACAGCGTTGCAACAGAATAAGGCGCCAATTTACCTGCGGAGTTGTCACTTTCCAGGCTAAACACATCTGCCAGATCTTCCAGATCAAGACCTATACCCTGGTAGAGATACACGCGGTTGCCTACCTCTGGATCGGCCTTTTCATCACACGGCGCAGCAGTGTTGAATAAACTACTATCGATTTTACCCACTAGTTGGGCAGACAGGATCGTGTCGACCACACGAACACCTTCTGTGCTCAGCAGGTACGTGTCATTGGCGGCCTTATACTGCAACGCTCTTGCCAGTTCGAACTCAATAGTAATTGAATTTTCTCCAGATAGGATTTGCCGCCCCGACAAATTTAGAACACTGTTATCTACTGTAAGAATTTTTTGAGTGCCCGTTTCATCTTCGATGACGTAAGATTTGTTCTCGTCGCCGTCGATCACATTGATTACGATCGAGTCATAAAAGTCCGCCTCTATTTCCAGGTTCTCCACGACCAAAACCTGGGTTACCCCTATGTAGTCGAGCAGGTTGACCTGAATGGTTTCGGCGTCAATGGCATTTAGCTCCGGTACGGTGAACGTGTTGATCTCGACATCGGCTTTATTAGCATTGTCGCGTTTCAAAATAATACTATCGATCTCAATCACGACCTCCGCTAAATCTTCCGGCTGGGAGTCGGACAAACCAATGCTGAGCGTGGCGGGCAAATTCTCGTCATCATCGTCGTTGCAGTCAAAGCCGCAGCCACAACCGGACAATAAAGGCAGTGCGAGAAAAAGGGGAAGCAAGACGAGCAACAATGATGGGCTGGATTTCATAAAAGTAGTATCGACCGTCATTAGAACAAAAAGGCCTGATTATTATGCGGCAATACCGTTGCCTGTGCACTTGTTTGCTGTGGGTGGGTGACAGACAATGGGCGAACAAGCTTTAGAAGTCGTTTTCAAACGCGTTTTTGGCTGCTGTTTTCGCGGTGATATAGACTATGCTATCAACTATTGTGTCAACTACGACCTCAACTGGAGGGAAGTAAGATGGGTATATTATCCTGGGTCGTCCTGGGCCTCATTGCGGGTGCTTTGGCCAAACTGCTAATGCCCGGCAAAGATGGTGGCGGCTGGATTTTAACGATGGTGCTGGGTATTGCCGGTGCTTTTGTCGGCGGATTTTTGGGCTCGCTGGCTGGGCTGGGTGCCGCAGATGGTGTAAATCTGGGCAGCATAGCCACTGCAACGGCTGGCGCGTTCGTGCTGCTGCTGGTCTACAAGGTGATCAAGTAATCCCTGGAGGGGAACTACATGTCAGAGCAATCGGTTAATTACGATGATGTCACGCAGTATCGCCTGGACCCTGAGCGAGAACAGGAGTTATTGCGCACAGGTGGTGAGTGCACATTTATTTGGGCCAACAAAGCGGGTCATCCCATTGGCGTGACTACCGCCTATGTAGCGGTGAAAGACAAGATATGGATGACGGCAACGCGTGAGCGGGTTCGCATCAAGGCGATTGCTCGAGACGGACGCTCTTCAATTGTAATAACCAGTAAAGGGACTCCCATGGGGGGCGGTAAAACCGTCACTTACAAAGGGCACACCGTTATCCACGACGATCAAGAGATCAAAATGTGGATGTATCGCTTACTGGCATCGGGCATGTCGTCTTCGCAGGAGAGCGACGAGGGAAACGAGTTTACCTCTGGCCTGGATCCAGAAATGTTTGTGCGCTTTTTGGATACACCCGAACGAATCGTGCTGGAGTTCACGCCAGAGATGTCGATTCCCTTCGATGGTGACAAAATGGCCGCAGGTACGGCCCATGCGTATGCCGAGTTTGCTGCCCAGGATGCAGCCTCGGTGAAGTAAGTAGGCGGCACCGATCGACTACTGGCCCGCTTCGTAGGCCCTTGCATAGGCGATACTATCAGCGTTGTCGATCAAGGTGCCATTGGGTAGTTCTCCCGTGCGGGCACTGATTTCCAGCATAGCGCGGCCTAGCTCTTTGCCTGTGATGACCAGAGCGCCTGGTTTCAGCAAGGCTTCTCCAAGGTAGTGAAATAGATTGGCGTTTTCGCTGGTGGGGCGTACAAAGGCGGAGCGATAGCTGAAACTGCGTAGACCAGTCCCTTCGGCCAACTCGGCCAGTTCACGCTCCGCGCGGCCTTTTTCCCTTGCCCAGTAGCTATCGCCCTCGGGATCGGTGCCCATACCGGTTACGTTGTGAATGGACATGGGGGCATGCCTGCGTGCGGCCAGCCATGCACGTACAAAAGCGGTCGGGAAATCCACGTGAATCCAGGTATAGGTAGGATCATCCACGGCCAGGGATGACGTGCCCAGCCCCCACAGGACGGTGTTTACTTCACCGAGAATGTCTGCCAGTGCGGTGTAGTCGGTAAAGTCCTGGTGCAGACGCATCTCGACCCTGCCGGAAGCCACCCCATCGTCAATTCGTGGGGAGCTGCGCCGCGTGACCACGTAAATCTTTTCCACCTCGGGTGCATCGATAGCGGCTTTGAGCAGACCGTCTCCAACTGAGCCGGTTGCCCCAAATACCATCACTACACGATTGGCCAGCGGGTCTCTTCCTCCCGGCTCATCCGGTGTAATACTGCCTAGCGTGAGATAACCCCACAGGTCAAAAGCAGCGATCAATGCTAAAGAAAGGCAGAGAAGGTATAGGAGTACTTTTTTAACAAGGCTCAAGTTTTTTCCTTATCGTTGTCGTCTACGTCGGCGACATCATCGTCGGCAGTATTATGCTGCAATAGTGGCGCACTGGCCTGTGCCAGCCGGGTCTGCGCCTGTTGGTCGTGAGACAGTGCGCTCACGTCTTGTGGATACATATGCACGCCTGACAGTGTAACAAAGGAGGGCTTTTCCCGAGGGCCCAGGAAACCGTACAACCAGACGGCCAGTATGCCAAAAGCCAGTGCCACCAGCGCGGTACCGACCAGCCAGAGCCGATAGTCGGGGCCCATGCGCAGACTCTGGGCGGCTGGCCGGTCAATGACTGAAACCTGGGGGTATTTCTGTACCTGGTTGACCTCCACCCTAACCAGCCTGGACTGGGCCTCACGATTCAGTCTTTCAAGCTCCGTCAGATCCTCCACCAGTGCCTGATGGGTGGCGTAGACGGTAGTGAAGTGAGCGGCCTTTTCCTGTTGTTCATTGAGCCTTATTTCCAGGTCTTGTACCGATTGTTTGTTTGCTTCCAAGCGCTGCTCTGCCTGCTCCAGCACTTCATATTTTCCTTCTTCCAGAATGCTGGCCCGCTCCGCCTCCAGTTCGGCTATACGAACAGGAATATCGCGCCACTTTGGATTGCGGGTGATAAAGTCTCGTGTGTAATCCTTTTGTAGGTTTTTGAGCCGGGATTTCAGCGTGCTCAGCTCTTTGTCCATAGCGTCCATGTGACCGCGCTCACTGCGCGGCACTACTTCTTTATTTTCTGCGATGGCCTTGCGTAGTCCTTCGGTCCAGGCTTGCGAAGTGATCTCCTTTTCCACCGCTGTATTCAGGGCCTGGTTCAGTCCCTCCAGTCGTGACAACTCTTCATTCTCTTCACGCTCCGCTGAGCTGATCTCGTGTTCATCACGATAATCAGCCAGGGCTGTTCTTGCTCTATCAAGTTTTGTACTCAGGCCCTCCAGCTGATCTTCCACCACTTGTAGTGTTTGCTGCTGACTTTGCTCCACGTGGCTCGCTCGAATATTGAGGTACATGTCGATCCAGGCATTGACTATGACGGGCAGTAAGTCAGCTTCGGTGCCCTGCGCGGCCATTTCTACGAGATCAGTGTTAGGTACTGCGATAACCTGCAGTACTTCGCGCAGGTAGGCTGGATCGGGGGCTGTAACACCCTCCTGATGCAGAGTATCCAGTAGCCGACTTGTGACCTCACCACCGAGTAGGATGCGGCGTTGAATCGCCACCCGCTGCACGCTGGCTACTGCCGATTTATTATCTATTGCTATCGCCGCAGTCATCAGGACAGTGGCACTTGAACGGTACACGGTAGGCTGGAGCAGGGTCAGAATGAGCCCAGTAATCAAAGTAACAGTAAACACTGCGCCAAATAGTCTGGCACGGGGAGTGGAATACCATGGTCTATGGTCTGCAGTGTCGTGCAGGGGTGCGTATTCTGCTGAGGCGCTGATTAAGGGTGGCTCTGGATTCATCTTGCTCGGTGCATTTCCTGGCTCGCGGGCAAGGCCCAGTATATACCGCTAGCGTATGTGTCGCTGCGGCTAAGTGCGTGATTTTGCGCAGGCCCGTGATACAGTTAACGGCTTTGGGTATCTGCACCGTGAAGGAAACGGCAGATGAGCAATATCAAGGTGATTCAGTGGTTCACTGGGTAAGACGACATCATTGGCACCTGTTCCGCGGGTACGCGTGCCATCAATGCCATTCCCCATGTGGTG